>CAYJFH010000059.1:0-13917 GCA_964369485.1 uncultured Rikenellaceae bacterium
ATAAATTCGTCGCTTAGACCCGATCCGCTATACTGCTCTAGTATCCTCTTTGAGAGTACCTCCCAGCGATTACTCTGAAGAATTGCTACATTATTTCGAGCCTTTAGCTCGCCAATCTCCTCGGCTGCCTCCATTCTACGTGCAAGTAGCGTGAATAGCTCGCTGTCAATTGTATCGATCTTAGAGCGAAGTTTGGCGAGTTGTGACCTATAGTCCTCGGTAGGAGCGCTCTGTTTTCTCCACTTTAGAGAAGATAGTAGCGCAGAAAACTCTTCGGGGGTGAGTTGCTGCTTAGCATCGCTTAGCGCGCAAGTAGGCTCAGGGTGGCACTCTACCATTAGTCCAGAGTAGTTAAGATTTGCCGCCTCTTGGGCAATTTGAGCAACCTTTGTACTATCCCCTGCAATATGCGATGGGTCGCAAATTAGGGGTAGCGATGGGAATATCTCCTTGATCTCTAGCGCTAGGTGCCATAGTGGCGAGTTGCGATATGGTGATGGATTATATGAGCTAAAGCCTCGATGGATAAGCCCTATCGAGTCGTTGCCACTTGCGGCAATACGCTCTACAGCTCCCGCCCATAGCGATATATCTGCACTCGGAGGGTTCTTTACCATTATATCTACCTTAGTGCCACGTAGTGCCTCGGCAATCTCCTGCACAGAAAATGGATTGGCAACTGTGCGTGCACCTATCCATACCATATCTACACCAGCCCTTAGCACGCTCTCGATATGTGATGGAGTAGCCACCTCTGTGGCAATCTTTAGTCCAGTGAGCTCCTTTGCACGGGATAGCCACTCTAGTGCCACTTCGCCTCTGCCCTCAAAGCCACCGGGGCGTGTGCGAGGCTTCCAAACCCCTGCACGAAGGACTGTGACCTCGGGGTTCTGAGATAGTGACGTAGCTATGCTAAGTAGCTGCTCAGAGCTCTCAGCACTGCACGGACCCGCTATGATTAGTGGACTATTTCCCTGAGTGAGTATCATCTTTTAATAGTTTTAAATCTTGATATATGGATAGTTGTTCCCACAGCAATTACTATAAGTACTATATCTACCCACGTTGGTACACCTACCAGCAATATGGTAGCTGCCATCGATAACCATATAACGGATATAGATATTATCTTAGCATGGAGTGGAATGCCTCTGCCCTCCATATAGTTCTCTACTATCTTGCCAAATATCCTATGGGACATTAGCCACGCCCTCGCCCTCGGTGAGCTGCGATAGAATAGCCACGCTGCAAGTAGTATAAATGGAGTGGTTGGGAGTATCGGTAGGAATGCCCCTATTACCCCTAGTGCTACACATAGATAGCCAGCGGCTGTAAGTAGAGTGCGTCCAATCTTATTATTTACCATATATATAAATAGTGCTAAAAACTACGGCCTCCACCGCCACCAAAGCTACCTCCACCGCCAAATCCTCCGAAGCCTCCGCCTCCACCTGAAGATCCGCCACTGCCGCCACCAAAGCCGCCCATACCCCAAAAGATTGGGCCTGCACCGCCACTGCCTCTGCCGCCGCTACTGCCACCTCTGCCACCCTTTGAGGTAGAGGATATAATAACGAATATAAGGACTATACCACCAAAGATGATAAAGACCCAAAATTCAATCTTCTCCTCACTCTCATAGTCAGCCGTAAACTCTCCACGGACAAGACCTCGAACCTCTCTTGCTCCAGCCTCGGCCGCTAGGAAGTAATCTCCACGCTTTAGGTGCTCTAGCATTACATTGTCGATAACCCTTGCGGCTCTACCGTCGGGCATAGCGCCCTCAAGGCCACTACCCGTTCCAATAAATACTTCGCCAGCCGTACTGTTTCGAGGCTTTATAAGTATAACAACTCCATTGTCCTTGTCTGCCATACCGATACCCCAGTTGTCTATAAGTCCAGCTGCCATCTGAGCAGGAGAGTAGCCATCTAGGTCATCGAGAGTAACAACTGCAATCTGCGTTGAGGTTTGATTAGCAAAGTTCACTAGGCTATCTTCGAGTATAGCAATTTGGCTTGCTGTAAATAGTCCAGCAAAGTCATTAACAAGGCGTGCAGGGCGCATCGGCTCAGGTGTCTGAACCGCAGCTATGCCCTGCACAGTGCTAAGTACTAATAGTAGTACCGTTAGGATATATCTTCTCATTTAATCTCTCTAAAATTCTACCTCTGGGGCATTCTCTGTCCCCTCGTTAGCCTCGAAGTAGTCCCTCTGTTCAAACCCATAGATACCCGAAAGTAGGTTAGATGGGAACTTCTTGATGTAGGTGTTGTAGCTCTTAACTGCTTCGTTGAACTCTGAGCGTGCCTTAGTTACACGGTTCTCAGTGCCAGCGATCTCGTCTTGAAGGTTAATAAAGTTAGCCGAAGCCTTTAGGTCTGGATAGCTCTCGCCAATGGCAAGTAGTCGTCCGAGTCCTTGTGATAGCTCAGCTTGTGCTGCTTGAAACTTCTTGAGGTTTTCTGCACTGAGTTCATCGACGTTAAGCTTGATGCTTGTGCCCGATGCACGAGCCGAGATAGTCTCAATGAGTGTCTGCTGTTCGTGAGAGGCGTAACCCTTGACAGTAGCCACAAGGTTCTTAATTAGATCGGCTCTGCGTTGGTACTGCGTCTCAACTTGAGCCCAACTGCCATCAATTGTAGTTGTCATCTCAACCATAGAGTTGTAGCGACCTACAAAGAATGAAATAAGGAGGATTACGGCTAGTGCCGCAATCCCCCATTTAATATACTTACCCATAACTATTGGTTCTTCATCTTGATGTAAGTGTGGTGAGGACCAAAGCGCTCGAATGCAGCTTTGTCTAGCTCTTCGCGGTGCTCAGGAGCAGCCACCGAGATCACAAGTCTTGCTCTCTCTTGAAGTGTCTTACCGTAAAGGTCTACTGCACCGAACTCAGTTACGAAGTAGTGCATGTGGGCACGAGTTGTAACCACACCAGCACCTAGGTTTAGGGTTGGAGCGATCTTCGAGAGGCCCTTGTTAGTAACAGCTGGCATAGCGATAATAGCCTTACCACCCTTACTAAGCGATGCACCGTAGATAAAGTCAACTTGACCACCAACACCCGAATAGTGACGGATACCAAGTGAGTCAGCACATACCTGACCAGTAATGTCAACCTGAAGTGCAGAGTTAATCGCAGTTACTCTATCGTTCTTTGCGATGTTGAATGGGTCGTTGGTATATCCTACGTCCATCATACGAACTGCTGGGTTGTCGTCGATAAAGTCATAGACCTTCTGTGAACCCATAAGGAATGTAGATACCATCTTGCCGCGGTCGATAGACTTTGCAGCACCGTTGATAACGCCAGCCTCTACAAGTGGAAGAACGCCATCGGCGAACATCTCAGTGTGGATACCAAGGTTCTTGTGGCCACCAAGTTGTGCAAGTACCGCATTAGGAATTGCACCGATACCCATCTGAAGACACGCGCCATCCTCGATAAGGCCAGCACAGTGCTTACCAATAGCGATCTCTACATCGGTTGGAGCAGTGAAGTGCGCCTCCTCTAGTAGTTCGTGGTGCTCACACCATACGTCGATCATCGAGCTAGGGATCATCGCATCACCAAATGCACGTGGTACGTGCTTGTTGATAATTGCAATTGTAGTATCTGCCATCTCAATAGCCGCTAGGGTAGCGTCAACTGATGTACCAAGAGATACAAAACCGTGCTTGTCTGGAGGTGATACTTGGATCATCGCCACGTTGATTGGAAGTGCACCTGAACGGTATAGCTTTTGAGTCTCGCTAAGGAATACTGGAATGTAGTCTGCAAAGCCAGCCTGTGTAGCCTTTCTAAGGTTACCACCAACGAAGAATTGATCTGCTTGGAATATACCTTCGTACTTTTCGTCACCATATGGTGCTGGACCCTCGGTGTGAAGGTGGTGGATATGCACATCCTTTAGCTCGCCAGCCTCACCACGCTTTAGTAGTGCGTTGATAAGTGGTGCTGGAGCAGCAGCTACACTCGAAAAGTGGATGTGATCACCCGATTTTACAACCTTTACAGCCTCCTCTGGGCTTACGATTTGAATTTCTCTTGCCATTTTAATTGTTTAATAAATTATTGATTATCTAGTTTGTCTTTGATTCTATCGGCTAGGTAACGGTAGTGAGCAGCCTCTACTGTACCACTTGCCTTGCGTGAGCGTAGTTTGCTCTCAATCGAGCGAAGCTCACGAAGTACCATTGCAGTAACGTCGCTATAGATAAGTGGGCTAGGGCGCTCTTCATTAGGGATAATAGAGAATAGTGTCTCTACGTATACCTTCTGCATAACTCTCTGATCTGCGCTAGCTGCCGAGCGGAAGATATACTTATATAGATCAGCGAAGTAGCTAGTAATTGAGTATGCCTTTGAGCCTACAGATGCCTCTGCCTCGACCAGATTACTCATAACTCGGCTGTTTACAACCTTACGCATATTTCCAGCATAGATTGTCGATGCAACGTATAGAGGATCAAGGTTTGTAGCCGCTGCAATCTCAGGGCTTTGAATCCACTTCTGAGGGGTGAAGAAGTATGTATTTAGCCACTCCATAGCCTCACGCTGATCTGCTGCACTAACGTAGCTATATACCTCGCTACCTTGCTCTAGGGTCATAGGGTTCTCGTAGATACCGCCTACCCACTTAGCAACGTGGCCAATGTAGCGACCATACTGAGTGATCACCTCACGATATATTGCGCTTAGGTTATCGTAGCCCTCATTTGGAGTAGCTGTCCACTTAGGTAGACCATCTACAACTCTTTCGAGGTTCTTAATACCAAGGGCATTTGCCTCCATCTGGTTAGATCCAAGGTCTTCAGATTGAGAGCGTGGGTCGTTAGGGTTCATCTCGTGGCCGAACCATAGGCGAGGATTATTAGTAGTCTCCTCGATAATCCACTCATTGAGTAGAGTAGCCTCAGCATCGGCAGTCTTCTTGTCTAGGAATCTACGGTAACCCCACTCAATTGCCCAGTAGTCGTAGTCGCTAATACGAGGGAATAGTAGGTTTCTGTCGATATTATCCTCTGGTTGAACCACGTAGTTAAATCTCGAGTAGTCCATAATCGATGGTGTATGGCCATACTCTTTAAGGTACTCAGGGTCTCTGAGTTGCTCGACTGTTGCAAGTGAAGTAGAGCCGAAGTTATGACGAAGACCAAGGGTGTGGCCTACCTCGTGTGAACTTACAAAGCGGATAAGTTCGCCCATAAGCTCATCTGGGAATGTCATCTGCTGTGCGTCAGGGTCGTTAGGGCCAACTTGAATCATATACCAGTTGCGAAGTAGTAGCATAACGTTATGGTACCAGTTGATATGGCTCTCTAGGATCTGGCCAGTTCTAGGGTCATTAACGTGAGGACCGCTAGCATTTGGAATAGTCGATGGCTTATATACGATAGCTGAGTGGCGTGCATCGTTGATACTCCACGTTGGATCGTCCACTGGGGCTCTTTCGCCACGAATAGCATTCTTAAAGCCTGCCTTGCGGAATACTGGTTCCCAGTCATTAACACCTTGGATAAGGTAGTCAACCCACTTCTCAGGAGTTGTAGGGTCGATATAGAATACGATAGGCTGTTGAGGCTCTACTAGCTCACCACGCATATATGCCTCTTCATCCTCTGGTTTAGGTTCTAGTCTCCAGCGGGTGATCATAGACATATTCTTAATGCCTTGTGGATTCTTGTTAAAGTCTACATAGTTCTCGGTAAAGTAACCTACACGCTCATCGGCATAACGAGGCTGCATAGGCTCTTCAGGAAGCTCAATAATAGAGGTGTTAAGCTCAAAGCTCACTGGTTGTGGTGGCATTGGTTGTCCTGTCCACGGATTCTTTTGAGTGTAGCTGTAGGTCTTTACGGTACGAATCTCTGTGTTGATCGGGTAAGACTCGATAGACTCTACGTATGCTCTGTCGCGCTTGAATTGCGAAAGGTCCATAGATCTCTTAATCCACGAACTGATACCCGTAAAGTCATTGTCGCCTAGGATAAAGTTTGTAGCATCGATAAGTAGGGTATCCATACCCTTATTCTTGCCCGATACCTCCATCATCTCGGCGAGTGGTTGGAAGTTACTGCGCATCACATTGTCATACATATCGCCGAGTGTATCACGCGGTATCTCACGCATTGAGATGCTCTGTAGGAATAGTTTGGTTGAGTCTGGAGAGAGCTTAAAGCGGATAAGGTCCTCGCCCACTGGGTCGCCAGCATATCCAGTGAATCCAGCACGAAGGCCTGCAGATGCCTGACTAATACGAGTCACAAGTAGCATATCCTTATCGAGTTGGCTAGTTGGGAGTAGGAAGTAGAACTTGCCACTCTGCTCCACAATATTCAGTAGACCGTTGTAGTGCTTTGCACCATCCTTGATGACTGCCTCAATTGAACCCTTCTTAGGCTCCTGCTTCTTAGGGGCTTCTACTTCGGTTTTGTTCTTCTTGCCGCGCTTTGGCTTTGGTTTAGCGGCATCGGCTGTTCCTATACACATAAGTAGTGCTAGGGTTAGGGTAATTTTAGATAGTTTCATAGGTTTTGGAAGGTTGGTTTTAGGGGTTATTTGGTTAATTGTTTACTCTTCTTCTCGTTAGCTACTTCTATATATTAAGAGCAAATATACTTAACTTTTAATACTCCCCAAAATTTTTTGATGCTTTTATTTCTGAAAAAGTGTACATTGGTACCAATATTGTAATGTTTTTATGACTTTTTGATAGGCATGCTACCTTTGGTTTGATAATATTATACGCTGTAAATAGGTTTATTTGGAAATTTTTTGTAACTTTGCTGAATATAATCTTATGATATAAGGGGTGTAGTTAAGGAAGAAACATTATAATTTATAAATAGTAACTGATATGGTAAAAAATTTAATTAAGTCGCTACTAGCGATAGTGCTGATCTTTTCGGCCTATGCGTGTAAGAATGATAACACGCCAGTAACTCCACCTACGCCTCCAGTTGTTGAGGATAGTGGTAACTATGCCGTTGGTCATCTTCTAGCTACTTACTATGGAGATTTCTTTGAGAATGGCACTCAGAATTGGGAACTAAGGTTCTTTAGTGAGGCATTTGTGGATAGTGGCCGCACTAGTGGTGATGTAATCGCACTTGATATGGCAGCTGCGGCAGAGTCTACAATTCTTAATGGACTTCCAGTGGGTGAATTTACCCTAAAGGTTCCTGAGGAGGGTGCTACGCCGAGTGCAATGGAGATTGCAGGCGGTGAGATTGTTACCTATCCCGGGGAAGAGAATGCCGTAGCTTTTACTAGCGGTACGCTATCTATCACTAAGGGCGAAGGTAATATCTACACTATAGAGGGTGTCTTTATTACTGCTGAAAATGTAGAGTATAACTTTAAGATTACTCGTGACCTTGATGCTCCTGAGTCGGGTGTTGAGTTCGACGATCAAACCTATAGCAGTGATCTTACCGGAGATATTACTCAGAATGTAACTAGAGTATTTGCGCAGTACGAGGGCGATGCAGCAGGTACTGGTACGGGCGTTTGGGTGCTCCACCTTTGGGGTGATGGCGCTGAGGTAAGCGATGAGAATATGCAGATCAATAGAGTAGGTTCATACTTTAGAGTGCAGCTATACACTGAACTCTCTAATTCGATTCCAGAGGGAACATTTAACTTTGTTAAGACCGATGGAGCGATTCAAGCAGGTACTGCCGAGGCTGGTCTAATTGATGGCGTGCAGGTTGGTAGCTGGTTCTACCAACTAGTCGAAGAGGGTATTGCAGGCTCTGCCCCAGCGGACTCAGGCGAGATATCTATTAATAGCAATGGTGATGGCACATACTCTATATCTTATAGATTCGGAGATGATAATCCATATAATACCTACTATGTATCGAGTGAGTATAGTGGCGAAGTTACCCTAATTGATAATACCGATACTGGTGACTTTGCGGCTGTTAGTGCACACTACCTAAACAATGATATTAGTGCGAGCCATAAGTCTTGGGGTATAGCCTTTCAGTCACAAGAATATGTAGATAGCGGTACTAAGACGGGAGAAGTGATAGCTATAGTTATTTCGACTAGAGCCGATGATTCATTCTACTCGAGATACCTTGAGGGGTCATACGACCTATCTAATGTTAACCCTAATGCTGATTACTCGGTGGCACTTGTTCCAGTTGCAGTTGCATTTGTCGATGGCAGTCCACGCGTGAGTACTAACATCACATCGGGCTTTATGGACATAGTGTGGACCGGTTCAGAGTATACTATTGAGCTTACAGGTGTTCAAGTAGAGGGGAGTACTGAAACTTTTGATCTATCTTATAAGGGTGTGGTAGATTTCGTTGATTATGAATCGGGTACTGGTGGTGACGATATTGTCTATGATGGCACTGGTACTGTAAAGGCTGAATTCTACGGTGCACTTCCAGATGGTGGAAATTGGACAATTGGATTCCAAAATCAAGCATACCTTGATGGTGCTACCAGCGGTACACTCTTTATGACACTAGACATAGTTAGCTCTACAAATTTAACCTTTGCTGATGGTATGCCTGTAGGTACTTTCGAGATGGCATCATCTATGCCAGCTGGTGCTACGGGATATGTGTTAGTGAATATGTTTAGTGCATATAACTACGAAGGCCAGACGACCGATTTTAAATCAGGAACTGTCACAATCGAGAAGATTGATGGTGGAGATGACTACAAAGTTACACTTGACTTTGTGGATGTGAATGATAATTCCCTTACGGGTAGCTATACAGGTGCTGTTGCGCTGCAGGACTATAGTTAAATTACACAAATGGAAGAGGCGTAATTATATCGCCTTGATAGATTATAGGTAAGAGGTGAATCTCTTCTGCTACGACAGAGAGATTCACCTCTTTTTTTGCACTTCTTTACCTCTAAAATAGTCGTTAGGAAAATATTTTGAAATTGTAATACTTTTTTGAAGGTAATATTTGGGCTATATAGTGAGAAAAGGGACGTGTAAAATCACAATTTAATATTTTTGTGACAAATAATTTTTAGCGGAAAAATTAGAGCTAGGATACACTTTATCTGAGACTTAGTGTGGGTAGGTATTATGTGGTGAATTAAAAATATTTTTTCTTTGATACTTAAATGATATAAAAAAATTTGAATTTATATTTTTTTGTGGTAAATTTACAGAGTGATGGAACCCCCTAGTGAGATTGAAAGTGATTATTTACCCAATTTAATCTATGCTTTTCTTATGGCACTAAGTTTCGACAAACAACAACTCAGCAATCTTGAGTACTCTCTCCAAAGAGAGATGCTTGCAACAAATAGAGCAGGTGGATATATGAGTACAACCATAGTGTGTTGTAACACTAGGAAGTATCATGGACTTATGGTATGTCCAGTCAGAGAACTCGGAGATAATGAATTTGTACTACTAAGCTCCCTTGATGAGACAATTATTCAGCACGACCAGAGCTTTAATCTAGCCCTACACCGCTTTAGGGGTAGCTATGAACCTAAGGGGCATAAGTACCTAACGGACTTTGCATATACCCCAACACCAACCTTTACATATAGGGTAGGGGGAGTGGTGCTACAGAAAGAGTTACTATGGGTGCACTCAGCAGAGCAACTACTAGTACGCTATACACTACTTAATGCAACCTCACAGACATTCCTAAGGCTTAGACCATTCCTTGCCTTTAGAAATAGACACGAACTTAGCAGAGCGAACCTTACTGCAGATACTAAGAGCTACAATATTAGAGGTGGCGTGCGAAATAAGCTATATGATAAGCTGCCGTCGCTATTTATGCAGACCTCAATGCCTGCGAAGCATATCGCCGCACCAGATTGGTACTACGGCTTTGAGTACGCTTGCGAGGAGCAACGTGGAGAGGCTGCACACGAAGACCTACTAACAACTGGCTACTTTGAGTTAGAGCTAAAGGCAGGAGAGAGCGTAATCTTTTCGGCCTCGACCTCGGAGATAGACCCAGACCAACTAGAGTCACTATACCAAGAGGAGATTGAGCGCAGAAGTGATAAGGTCGACTTCCTTTCGGCACTACGCCACTCAGCACGCCAATTCCTAATCCTATACCAAGGAAGTACGATGCTTCAGGCAGGATACCCATGGTATAACCCACGCTCAAGAGAGACATTTATTGCACTTGCAGGCTGTACCCTTACCCAAGGACTAACAGATAGGTGTACAGAGATACTACAGTACCATAAGTCAAGGCTTAATAATGGTATCTTTGGAACCCATATTGGTGCAGATACCCAACTTTGGTTCTTCCACACCCTATCGGAGTATGAGAGGGAGGTCGGAGCCGAGGCAGTATGGAGTGAATACTCAGGTGCTATGAAGGAGATCCTTACAGCCTATCGCGATGGAACTACCCCTAAGGGGTGTATTAGGATGGAGGCTAACTCGCTTATCTACGCCTATCGCCAACTAACGCCAATGACGTGGATGAAGGCCCAAATTAATGGCTATCCAGTGACCCTACGTCCGGGATTTGCCGTTGAGGTAAATGCACTGTGGTATAATGCAATCTGCTATGCACTAGAGCTAGCACATAAGGCAGGTGATAGAGAGTTTATCGCTGAGTGGGAGCTAATGCCAGAGCGAATTAAGGAGTCATTTGTAGAGGTATTCTGGAGCGAAGAGCACAGATACCTAGCAGACTACGTAAAGGATGGGTATAAAAACTTTGAGGTAAGGCCAAACCAACTTCTTGCCCTATCATTGAAGTTTAGCCCACTAGATGATATATATAAGGGAGATGTGCTACAGACTGTAAAGGGTCACCTATTGACGCCTCGTGGTATCCGTACACTCTCGCCACAGAACCCGAACTACAAGGGGCACTACGTAGGCACTCAGGCAAAGAGAGCGGAGGCGGAGTACCAAGGTTCAGTGGTGCCGTGGCTACTCGAACACTACGTTAGAGCTGCATTTGCAACAGTTGGCAAGAGCTTTGTTGTAGATGCACAAGATATACTTAATAACTTTATGGAGGACACTACACTATATGGTATCGGTTCGGTATCGGAGCTATATGATGGAGACCCTCCACATAGCCCAGCTGGTGCAATTTCATTTGCCCCATCGGTAGGCGCAATACTCCAAATCGAGAGATTAATAGAGGAGAACCTATAACTAATAGTAAATATAACACACACAAGATATACGATTACAGAGAGATTGACCGAGGAGAACAGAATCAATAACAAACTTTAAAAAACTAACAACGTTATGAGAGTATTAATGTTCGGGTGGGAATTTCCACCACATATAGCTGGCGGTCTAGGGACTGCGTGCTATGGCCTTACAAAGGCACTAACTTCGGCAGGAATAGATGTTACATTTGTTGTACCTAGAGCATATGGCGACGAGGATCAGAGTTTTTTGCGTATAGAGAACGCGTCAGATGTGGAGGCTACCTATGGTGCACTCACAGAAGACGAGGACTTCTACAAGCACCTTAGCTTTATCCACATTAACTCAAACCTAGTGCCTTACCTTGCACCAGAGGAGTATGAGGAGCTATATGAGCAGAGTTCAAAGGAGACACGCACACGTCAGATTAGCGACCCTTGGAAGCAACGCTATACATTTAGCGGGAAGTATGGTGCAACACTTATGGAGGAGGTTGCACGATATGCAGTTGTGGCTGCTGAGATCGCTAAGCAACTCGAAGGGCAGTTTGACGTTATCCACGCTCACGACTGGTTGACATACTATGCCGGTATCGCTGCAAAGCGTGTTAGTGGTAAGCCGCTTGTTTGTCATATCCACGCAACGGAGTTTGACCGTACGGGTGAAAACGTTAATACAATCGTATATAATATCGAACGCACTGGTATGCACGCCGCTGATATGGTATGTGCTGTATCGAATATGACTCGCAAGACATGTATAGAGAAGTATGGTGTGCCAGAAGATAGAGTTACTACTGTTCACAACGGCGTTCTATTTAAGACTAAGGAGGACGAGGGTGAACCAGAGGAGAGAGGTGTTGAGGATAAGATCGTTACATTCCTTGGTCGTATCACCTATCAAAAGGGGCCAGACTACTTCGTTGAGGCTGCCGCTAAGGTGCTAACAAAGGTACCTGATGTACGCTTTGTAATGGCAGGTTCGGGCGATATGCTAAACCACGTGGTGCGCCGCGTTGCAAAGCTAGGTATAGCAGATAGATTCCACTTCACAGGCTTCCTTAAGGGCGAGGAGGTGCAGAGGATGTTCTCGCTATCGGATATCTACATTATGCCAAGTGTGAGTGAGCCATTCGGTATCTCGCCACTAGAGGCAATGCGTAGCAATGTACCGTGTATCATCTCTAAGCAATCAGGTGTTGCCGAGGTGTTGGACTACGCAGTGAAGGTTGACTACTGGGATGTTGATGCTATGGCAGATGCAATCTACGGTCTACTGAAGTATCCATCGGCTACTGAAGTATTTAAAGAGGAGGGGCTAAAGGAGGTAAATAAGATTACTTGGGATAATGCAGCACACCAACTCAAAGATATATACGCTGAGCTCGCTGGTGAATAGTATAAAATAAGCAAAATTTACGCAATAGAATAGCAATACAGAGAATTATATGAAAAACGTTTGTCTTTACTTTCAAGTACACCAACCATATCGCCTAAAGAAGTATCGCTTCTTTAATATGGGCAAGGACCACTTCTACTTCGATGACTTTCTAAACCGTATGGTTATGCAGAGGGTTGCCGCTGAGTGTTACCTCCCTATGAACGATCTTCTACTAAGACTTATTGAGAAGCATGATGGTCGCTTTAAAGTAGCATTTTCAATTACAGGTAGTGCTATCGAGCAATTTAGAGAGTTTGCGCCTCAGGTGCTAGACTCATTTAAGGCGCTTGCACTAACTGGCTGTGTTGAGTTTATTGCAGAGACTTGGAACCACTCACTTGCCTCGCTAAAGGATAAGGTAGAGTTCGACTACCAAGTAAATAAACATAGAGACGAGATAGAGAAGCTATTTGGTCAAAGGCCTAGAACCTTTAGAAATACAGAGCTTATCTATAGCGATGATATTGGAAAGATGGCCGCTGAGCTTGGTTTTGAGACTATACTAGCCGAGGGCGCAAAGCAGATTCTAGGATGGAAATCACCTAACTACCTATACTCAAATGCGAAGTCGCAGAGCCAAAAGATTCTACTTCGTAACTATAAACTATCGGACGATATAGCCTTTAGATTCTCTAATAGCGGTTGGGAGGGATACCCACTAACTGCACCTAAGTACGTTAATTGGCTTAGGGAGGATAGCGCTAGTGGTGATGTCGTTAACCTATTTATGGACTATGAGACCTTCGGTGAGCACAATAAAGCATCTAGCGGTATCTTTGGATTCTTCGAGGACTTCGTGAACCTTGCCCTTGAGGGTGGAGATCTTAAGTTCTCAACACCTCAGGAGGTAGCAGCCGAGCACCAAAGTGTTGCCGTACTCCATGTGCCTCATGCAATGTCGTGGGCAGACGAAGAGCGCGACCTATCGGCATGGCTTGGCAATGAACTTCAAGATGAAGCATTCGGTAAGCTATATGCCCTACGTGATAAGATCGAAAAGGCAAATGATAAGAACCTGAGCTATGTATTTGGAGCTCTACAAGCATCTGACCACTTCTACTATATGTGTACCAAGTGGTTCTCAGACGGCGATGTTCACAGCTACTTTAATCCATACGACTCGCCATATGAGGCATTTATGAACTATATGAATATACTTAGTGATTTCCAAATCGAAGTCAAAAAAGCGACTGAATAGTAGGGTGATTTTTGCATCAAATTGGGAAATAATGAACATAATAAAAATCCGTTTCTAAATTATTAGAGGCGGATTTTTTTTATGAGCCAAGCTAGAGAAACTTTATAGCCGTCCGACGGTGCGTCCCCGCACACG
>CAYJFH010000060.1:0-13273 GCA_964369485.1 uncultured Rikenellaceae bacterium
TGCACAACCGCTACGGATACATCTATGGAGGCAAGATATAAAAATCTTATAGCCGTCTGATAAAAAAGTGAGCCAGCCCCTACTTAAAGGAGCTGGCTCATACCTTTCTATAGAAGTTCTATTTAAGATTACTTCTGTGCGATATCCGATGGGTCACGCATAATCATAGTCTTGTCAAGGCGAAGTGTTACGTTGCCATCAACCTCGATAAGAACTGTAGTCTCTTCGATCTCTTTGATGCGGCCGTAGATACCACCAGCAGTGATAACCTTTGCACCCTTCTCAAGGCTCTTGCGGAAGTTGTTAAGTTCTTTTTGACGTTTTTGTTGTGGGCGGATCATTAGGAAGTACATTACAACGAAGATAAGTACCATCATAATGATGAATGAGTAGTCCATACCCGGAGCTTGACCTGCTGAAGCCGCTGGTGCAGCAGCTTGAAGTGTGTAGAAGTTCATTTTTTTGTTAATTTATTGATTTTTAGTTTTGTATTTTTTAGTATTTTGGTTCGACCTCTGCACGGTAGACTACCTTTACTCTCTCGGATCCAGATATTTGGAGCTCGATTGACTTTATCTGCTCGCCCGGTCTGCCAGCCGAATTAAAGGTAAACTCTACCACTCTGCTCTCACCTGTAACTATCGGTCTCTTGTCTAGGGTGGTCTGAGTGCAGGTGCAAGTTACGAAAATATTCTCTATAACGATACTCTTTTGACTATTATTATCTACTGCGAAGTAACTAGTGATACTCTCGCCCTCCTTCATCCTTCCGAGTTGGATAGTATCTATACTCTGTGGAGTCGTAGTAGGTATCTGAATTGTTGCCCTAGGTATAGCTAGTGGGTCAATACTACTAGCTTCACCGTTGCCCACAGAGCACGAGGCTACCATTGATATAGCGGCACAAAAAAGTAGTAGTCTAAAGAGATTCATAGAGAGTGTTTTCTTTGAAAGGAGTCTTTACTTTACCTTACTCTCGATTAGTCCACGTCCACGCTTCTCGATCTTACCCTCTTCGGTTAGCTTCTCGATGGCTTTGTGAAGTACACCATTGATAAAGTTATAGCTTGTAGGGGTAGAGTAGTATTTAGAGATCTCGATATACTCATTAAGTGTAACCTTAGTAGGGATCGTTGGGCAGCTAACTAGCTCGCTAATTGCGATAACTAGGATTAGTCTATCCATATATGCGATACGTTCAATCTCCCAATTCTTGCTGAACTGCTCGATAAGCTCTAGGTACTCACTTGCATTGGCGATAGAGTGCAGTAGTAGCTTCTCGCCATAGGTCTTATCCTCTACGTCCTTGAACATCGGTAGGACCTTACCATCCTCACACCTCTCGATAGCAGTAATTGCCTCGCATAGTGCATAGCCTAGGTCATCTGCCCAAAGGATAGATATATCCTCGATAGCCTGCTCTATAACTGCGTTGTCTTCATATAGGTTATTTAGGACTTTAAGGATAAACTCTCTATCCTTTCCAGCGCCATCAACATAACTGCTGTAGAAATCTGCAGTTGTGATTTGGTTATACATCTCTCTAATGACCTCCTCGTGGTTACCCCAGCTAAGCCCAGCACCACGTAGACGTGCTTGCAGATCTTCGTTGTGGCGAAGTGATGCAATTACGCTATTCTCAACAAATCGTCTCTTTGGGTTTAGGTCATCGTAGCTAGGTCGAAGTTTTGCAGCGGCAATCTTATGGCGCTCTTCGCCATAGTTAGCCGTCTCTACTAGTAGATCGAGTAGAAATAGGTGCAAATCGTAACAGAGCTCCAAGCTCTTTTTGTACTCGTTGAGTGTTCCCTCTGCGCGACTCTTCTCAGCAGTAATGTGCGAGAATAGTGAACGCAAGACCTTGGTGCGTATTAAGCGGCGATTAAGCATAGCTACTTTGATGTATATTAATGTGCGTTAAATGTTCTTACAGACTACAAAGGTAGGAACTTTTTTTAGTTCTACCAAGTGTAGAGCCTTTTAATTCGTGGAGATATTGCGGTTAGTACCTCATAACTTATAGTGCGTAGAGTCTGGGCTATCTCACCCTCTGAGGCAGCCCCACCACCAATAATAGTAACCACATCGCCCTCCTTTGTATTTGATGGGCAGTCGGTTATATCGACCATTATACTATCCATACAGATATTTCCAACTACACTACAGTGAATACCATTCACAAGAACCCTTAGGCGAGAGTTGCCGAGCTCTCGGCGGATGCCATCGGCATAACCTATTGGTAGTGTGGCGATACGTGAGTCTCTATCTACATAGGTGCGGCGATTATATCCAATGCTCTCTCCCGCCTCGATATGCTTTATTTGAGTGATCTTTGAGCGAAGGGTAGAGCACCCCTCATATAGTCCGATGCCAAGCCTTACCATATCTCTGTGTGCCTCTGGGAAGCGTATCGTTGCTGCGCTATTGGCAATAGATAGTCGAGGAGAGTATCCAATCTCACTTGAAATTTTACTTGCCATTCTATCGAATAGCTCTATCTGTGAGCGTGTGAAGTCATCTTCATTAGGGTCATCGGCCGCTGCGAGGTGCGTAAAGATTGTCGATACCCTTAGCGACTCTTGGCTCTTTAACGCCTCGATAAGTCCATCTATCTCATCCTCCATAAAGCCGAGGCGGTGCATCCCGCTATCTATCTTTATATGTATTGGTGCCGATGTAATACCGACCCTTGTAATCTCCTTTATGTAGCTCCTAAGTGAGCTAAGTGAATAAATCTCAGGCTCTAGTGAGTGCTCGACCATAGATCTAAAGCACCCCGGGTCAGAGTTTAGTACCACAATCTCGGAGTTGATCCCTGCCCTTCTTAGGGCTATACCCTCGTCCGCATAGGCAACAGCTAGGGACTCAACCCCTGCCGATAGTAGTGTACGACTAACACTCACTGCCCCTAGTCCATAGCTCGAGGCCTTGACCATAGCCATCACCTTTGTCGATGGCTTAAAGTGGCTCTGGTAGTACTTTAGGTTGTCGATTAGTTTCGATAGGTTTACCTCTAGGGTGGTGGTATGCGTGCGCTCCTCTAATCTAGAGCTGATCCTCTCGGTTCTAAAGCTCCTAGCGCCCTTAATAAGTACAACTGAGCCTGCGAATTGTGCAGCCTCGATAGCCTCTAGTGCGTGCTTTGTCTTTAGGTAGAACTCCGCTGGTATATCGGTAAATAGCTCACGGTGCGCCATTAGTTCGCTACCTATACATATTATATGTGCAACATTGTGCGAGGTAGCAAGCTCAGCGACTCTACTATATAACTCACGGCCATCTATTGCGCTCTGCTCAATATCTGTTAGGATAAGATTTAGAGCCATTCCTTGCGATTCACGCGAGGCGAAGTCGAGGGCGGCTGATAGCGATTCTAGGTCGTTGGAGTATGAGTCGTTAATGATAATTGAGTCGAAAAGACCCTGCTGAACCTCAAGCCTCAGCCCTAGTGGCAGTAGTTCAACGTCACGCAGAGGTTCGATGCCAAGTACTCTATATATTTGATTAACCAACCAAATATTTTGCTCTTCGATGGTTTGGAACTCCTCTTTATCGCCACGAATAACTCTCGATTTACTCAGTTCACTAAATAGCTCAAGCTTCTGCTCTAGCTTCTGGGAGTTAGAGCAGAAGTTTTCGGAGTGTGCATCTCCGATATTAGTTAATATGCCAATTGTAGGGCGAACCATCCTCTGTAGCCTCTCCATCTCGCCACACTTTGAGATACCTGCCTCTATTACCACTACGCTCTCATCTCCACGAGCCATAAGTAGTGATAGTGCAACTCCAATCTGCGAGTTGTATGAGCGTGGTGAGCGGAATAGCTCTCTGCTCCTTGCTGGCCATAGTTGGCTGAACCACTCCTTAACTGTTGTCTTGCCATTACTGCCAGTTATTGCCACTACCTCGCCCTTAAATGTAGAACGGTGGAATGTAGCAAGGCTCTGAAGTGCAGTGAGTGTATCGCTACATAGTATAAAGCTGCCGAGTGACTCCCAATTATTAGGTAGTCGCTCAACTAGAAATGCCTTTACTCCAGCCTCCGAGGCCTTTGTAATGTAGTTATGTCCGCTACGACCCACGCCACTAAGGGCAACGAATAGGTGTTTGTCACTCAGTAGTGCTTCACGCGAGTCGATAGTAATGTTGGTGACACTACTATCTGAGCCATAGAGTTTCCCCCCTGTGACCTTAGCGATTTGAGTTAGTGTGTAGTTCATTCTCCTTTTCGATATACTCGGCAACTTCGGATAGTTGCTGGTAGAAATTCTCGCCAAAGCGACGAATAATAGCATCTTTAACCGCCTCGAATACCCTCACGCCGCTCTTAGCTCCAAGGATCTCGGCAGCACGGCATATCGACCAGCGGTGGTACTGAAGCCCCGTCATTCCATTTCTTAGCGTTGTTAAGCGAATAGGGTATAGATGACAAGAGATAGGCTTATTGACTGGGCACTCGCCAGCTCTATACGCCTTCTCGATAGCGCACCAAGTCGAGCCATTCTCATCGATAACGTATGCGCACTCCCTATCTTCGATAAGGGGGGTAGTAAGATCGCCCTCGAAGTCCATAATGCCGAAGCCCTGCTCTTCTAGTGCTTTAACTCCCGCCTCGGTCATATACTTCTTATATGTATCGAAGTGCTCCTCATACTCCTCCATCTCGCTAAGCTCTAGTGGAGCTCCTGCATTGCCCTCAACGCAACACTCACCCTTGCAGGCTGCAATATCGCAGCAGAATCGCGAGGTTATTACATCGGTTGCAATTATCTTATCGTCAATCTCTATCATTGTATTCTATAGTTCGCTGTTTGAAATAAAAATATAGTCGCCTATTCTTAGTTGTATATACTCAGATATCTCACTGAGTTTGCTGTCTATGGTAGCTCTCTGCTCTTCGGTGAGTTTAGACTTAGGGTGCCACTCTGGTGCAACCTCAAATGAGCGGTCATAGCACCTGCCAATAGTGTGATGAACCCCTAGGAGTCTGTGGTCTTTGGATATAGTGTACTCATCCCAACACCTATGTGCAAACTTCGGAGCGATACACTTCACTAGTCTAGTAACCTTTACCGATATACCATCGATGACCTCTTCGCCCTCTTCGGTTGCAAAGTTTGGGCTAAAGTATGGGTCATTGTTACGTAGTAGTGTAGTGTCGGGCATAACGTATAGCTCGCCACGGTGGTGTGAAATTATCTTCATCTATAAAAAGGTTATTTGCAGTCAAATCTATGCTAGAATAGTAGAGCAAAGATACAATAATTTTTGTATCTTTGTAGAGTAACGACCCCTAAAAACATTAATAGAGTTTTACTATACCACCCCTTGAACGATATGAAAGTAGCAATAATATATGACTTTGACGGCACTCTGTCGCCCGGAAATATGCAGGAGTATGACTTCCTGCCAGCAGTTGGTAAGGATAACCGTAAGTTCTGGAGGAACTCTACGAAGATCGCCGAGGATAACGATGCTGACCCAATTTTAACTTACCTCTCGGAGATAATTCTAGCTGCCCGTAATAGCGGCAAATCGCTAAGGCGTGAGGAGTTTGTGCGCTCGGGGCAGAAGGTTGAGTTCTTTGAGGGCGTGGAGGAGTGGTTCTCTAGGATTAATAGCTATGGTAAGGAGCGAGGCCTTGAGGTCGAGCACTTTATTAACTCATCTGGTATCAAAGAGATGATCGAAGGAACTAAGATTGCCTCGGAGTTTAAGAGGATATTTGCCTGCTCATTCCTATACGATGTAGATGGGGTTGCCTATTGGCCTGCTGTCTCGGTCAACTATACCAATAAGACTCAATTTGTCTTTAAGATTAATAAGGGTATTATGGATGTTTCGGACACCCATCGAATTAATGCCTATATGCCCGAGGATAGTCGCCCAGTGCCATTTACCAATATGATATATATAGGTGATGGAACCACCGATATCCCGTGTATGAGGCTGGTTAAGGAGAAGATGGGGCACTCCATAGCGGTCTACGACCCTGAGCGAGGTGTAAAGCAGCGCAGGGCGGTCAATAAACTAGCGACTGAAGATAGAGTTAACTTTGTTGCGGCGGCAGACTATAGTGATGGTGGCAAGCTCGATAGAGTTGTCAAAGCGATTATCGATAAGCTAGCGGCTGATAGTGCACTTCAGGGACTAGAGCACGACTAGAAGAGATGGTAGCGGTCCGTGTATTTACAAGTCAAGGCGGTGGCGGAAATAGTGCGGGGGTTGTAGGGCTAGAAGAGAGCCTAAGGCTTAATGAAGACGATATGCAGAGAGTTGCCACAGAGGCAGGATTCTCCGAGACTACATTTGTAGTGGGTATTGGTGCAGATAATCGAGTTAGATTTAGGTACTTCACCCCGACTGATGAAGTGCCATTCTGTGGGCACGCTACACTCGGTGCACTCTATGTGCTAAGAAGTCGTGGTGAGATTCAAGGTGACTCTGTAGTGGTTGAGAGTATCTCTGGGCAAGAGTATCACGCTACATTTCGAGGTGATATGATATTTGTTAGAGTTAAGGGATGCAGAGTTCTCTGCACCTTGACCCCTGAGCAGGCAGAGGAGGTGTACTCCGCATTTGGAGTAGCTTATAGTAATCTCTCTGCACCACAAAGAGTGGTGAAAGTCGAATCTGGGCTGAGGGATATACTTCTTCCTGTAAATTCAATCGAGGAGTTAAATAGTTTAGAGTGTGATGCCGATAGAGTTTCCGAACTTAGTGGAGACTATGGAGTAGTAGGTGTTCACGCCTATGTTATAGTTAATGGGGCTATCCATGCTCGTAACTTTGCTCCGCTATTTGGTATTGTCGAGGAGTGCGCAACGGGTAGCTCTAATTGTGGGCTCACTGAGTATCTGTACTCTATTGGAGTGATAGAGATTAATCAAAGGTTGGTGATAGTTCAAGGTGAGGCTATGGGCGCTCGTAGCGAGATATACACAATCAGACACCCCGAAGATGGCGAGGTTAGTGTGGGTGGCTATGTGGTAGAATAGTTGTAGTGTTTTTTTGACATTAGGGCAAGAAGTTTGATGGTGCGAACCTTAACTTCTTACCCTATTTTTTTTGTCTATATAGAAGGTGATGATGGTTTGTTAAATTCATATATGTATATTATTCTCGAAATAAATATTGCAGATAAAATGTTGTTGTTGGAAAATAATTTTTACAAAATTGTTGTGATTATAATTAAAAAATTATTTATATTTGTAGCAGAAAGGGGAAAGATAGCGTATCGTTAAGGTTTTTAGGGGATTTTTTATTTAAATACTTGGCGCTATCGGGGGAATTTTAAGGAGTAAATTCGACTGTGAGGGTGATTGGTTTAGCTTTTATTTCATAAAAGTACATTATGCGTAGCTGTTCTATCCACTATGCTAATATTTATATACTATTACATTAACCAAAACCTATAATATTATGAGAAAAATCTACTTTTTAATTCTTGCGTCTATCTTATCGCTAGTGGGGTGTGAAGATGTTCCTACTGCTAACCATCAGACCGAGTTAAACCTTATCACTGAAACTACTATCTATTTTGAGGAGGTAGGTGGTGCGCAAGAGGCGCGCTTTAGTGTAAATAAGGAATGGAGTGCCGAAGTTGTCAAAGGTAGCGAATGGTGCGCCTTAGATAAATATATGGGGCACGAAGGGGGCGAAATTGTGCTTCAAGTGAGTGCAACTGCTAATCGATATACCCAAGCCAGAGTAGCAGAGATCTTAATCGTATGCCAAGAGCATAGTACGCGAATCTCTGTGAGTCAGTCATCTCAACCCGTGCTTGAGGTAGCTATGGATACAACTCGCTTTGTGAGCGCAGGTGAGACTACTCAGATTCTCTTCAATGCTAATAAGGATTGGACTGTAGAGGTAGTCGAAGGGCAAGATTGGCTACATATAGCCACAAGTAGTGGTCAGGCGGGTGATAATGTCGTAGCAGATCTAGTTGTGGCAAAGAATGAAGGCGCTACTCGCCAAGGCAAGGTAAATGTAAACTGCGGTACACTAAGCCAAGAGGTGGTATTTATACAGAATCCGCGCCCAGCTCAAGTTGAGGGCGATGTATCTAATTGGCAGTGCTTTATCACTACATTAGGTGATACAAACTGGGCCACCTATCCTCTTGTGTCAGAGAGGGAGTTTAAGGTTACACTATTTGATGATCAATATGAATGGCTTGTCTATAGAACCTTTACAGTAGATGATCTAGGAATAAGGAATGGCTATAAGAGACCATCGGGTACTAGTTTCTACGCTCAAGGGATGCGTATGGGGCCGGGCGATCCAGATATCACAGGTACAATATCTGTCTATATGATGGATAAGGTCACAGGTGAGATTCTATACGATGAGCCTGCAACAGTTGAACTTACTCTATATAGCGATGGTAGACTTGCCGATGCTGCAAATGGAGAGTATGTGACTATTGGTAACCTTCAGATGTATGACAGAAATCTAGGAGCTAATGTTCCAACGGCCGAGGAGGTCTCTTTTGCTCCTAACTATTCTAATGAATTTCCAGATGTTAATCCTGAATTCAAAGGTGACCACTACGATTGGCATATTGCCCTTGAGAGTGCGCCGGAGGGGTGGAGAGTGCCTTCTGTAGATGAGTGCAGAATTCTTAAAGATAGATTGATCTATACTAAGGGTAGATACTTTATTGCTGATGATAGCGGAGAATTCGGAAGCTATATGCCACTTGCGGGCCATGAAAATAACACTAAGAGTATAAACGGAGAGTTCTGGAGTAACGCTCGAAGTGGAGATGTAGGCAATATGGCGCAGTATCTAGGTATGGCAAATGGAGGCTCAGTTATTGCCAATGGTAATATGTATGATGGTCAATCTGTACGTGTGGTGCGTACGGTAAATCCATAGATTAGTTTTAAAGAAGAAGAATTAACATAACTTAGCTAGTGCACCCCCTAGTAGTGGCTATGTTAAAACAGATATAATACAATGAAAAGACTATTTAAATCGGCACTTGTTGCCATGTGTTCACTTGCGCTATTTGCCTCATGTGAGGGTGTTAAAGATGTTGAAGAGCCAATTGTGCTAGTGAGCGAGGTTAAGATCTCGCAGAGTACAGCCACTATGGTAACAGGTCAGACTCCACTGGCTCTAACTGTAACTGTTGCTCCTGAAGATGCGAATGACAAGGATGTTGAGTGGAGCGTAGAGAGTGCTTCGGTAGAGGGTTGTGTAACAGTAGATCAGAGTGGTGTGGTTACAGCGGTGAGCGCAGGTACAGCCACAGTGGTTGCAACCTCTGTTGATGGTTCGGGTGTAAGGGGTGAGTGTCAAGTAACTGTTGAAGATGCTATAGTAAATGTAGCTAGTATTACAATTACTCCTGAGAGTGTGACACTTAAAGTTGGAGAGAGCGAAACCCTTGAGGCTACCGTCTCGCCAGTAGATGTGACTGATGGTTCAATTACTTGGTCGATAGATGAATCGAGCGATGAGGACTGTGTTACTCTCGAAGATGGAGTTGTTAGTGCAGCGAATATAGGTAGTGCAACTATTGTGGCAACCGCAAATGATGGTAGTGGTGTAAGTGCTACTTGTCAAATTACAGTAGAGGCCACTAAAGTTGAGACTATAACTATTACCCCACAGCCTCTAACTCTAACTGCAGGCGAGAGCTCACAACTTAGTTTTGAGATGCTTCCTGCGGATGCAACTATCAAGGATGTTATGTGGAGCGTTGAGAATGCCTCGACTGAGGGATGTGTTGGCGTTGGAGCTGATGGTAATGTAGTAGCTGTTAAGGCTGGTACGGCGACTGTAGTTGTAACGGCACTTGATGGTAGTGGTGTTCGTGGAACATGCGAAGTCACGGTGAATGCTATTGTATATGAAGTAGGTCAGCTCTATCCGAATGCTGAAAATCCAGTTGGGGTAGTATTCTATACCAGCGAGGATGGAACTAGTGGCCTAGTTGCAGCTCTTAATTCTACCTCTAAACTAAAGTGGGGACCAAATGTAGATGCCGGAATGAGTAGAGTTGATGGTATGCAGAATATGGCAGAGGTTGTGGCTCTGGATGAAACATTAGAGACCTATCCGCTATTCCTCGAAGTACACGAGATGAACCTAACTGGCACAGTCTACGAGGTAGGAGCTAAGGGGGTATGGTATGTCCCTTCGGACCAGGAGCTTCGTAAGCTATATGCCGCTAGATGTGGTCTATCTTGGATTGCAGGTGATGGTGGTACTATCGATGAGGCAGCTGGAACTGTTACCGATTGGGGTGATAGAGGTTACTCTGGAATGCCAAATGGTTGGGATTATGAATCGATAAGAGAGACCTTTGACGCTAAATTCGTGGATGCTGGTGGTGAGGCAGTCGGAATGGATACCCAATGGTCATCATCTCAGTCCTATAATTCATACGCCTATACTGTAGATATGTATATGGCATCAGTAGCGACTCAAGGTAAGTATAATCAACGCGCAACCCGTCCAGTACTTGCTTTCTAATCCCCGTAGGGGTATTTGTGTGAGGGGGAGGTTAGATTCTATTGAGATACTCCCCCTCCATTTTATAACATATTAAATTTATTATATATGAAAAGATTACTTCTACCTATATTGCTATCTGTTGTGGCTCTCTTTAGTTCATGCGAGAAGAGTACAACAACCCAAGAAATACCCGAAGTAAAGCTAGTGGAGAGGGTTACCATCTCTCATGCTAGTGTTGATATTGAAGTTGATGATATATTTGCGCTTAATGCACTGGTTGAACCTCAAGAGGCAGATGTAACAAGGGTTGTTTGGACTATTGAGAATGCTACGACGCCTGGCTTTATTACGGTTAATAATGCAGGATTGGTAACTGCAATTGAGCCGGGGTCAGGGGAAGTTGTAGCGACCTCTATAGATGGCAGTGCGTGTCAGGATAGGTGTCGAATTACTGTACTAGCTCCGCCAATGAAGTATCAGGTAGGTGATCCATACCCTAATGCCGAGGAGGCAATTGGTATAGTATTCTATACTGAAGGTATTGGTCATAGTGGAAAGGTTGTTTCATTGGTCGAAGGTACAGACCTTGGTTGGGGGCCGAACTCAGCTGCCACAGGTGCTGACGATCCAACTTCAGGGCTCTTTAATATGGCTCGCATTGGGTTGATTGACCCAACTTACTCGAAGTACCCTGCATTTTCGTGGATACACTCAGCGCAAAATGGAGATAGTGCCGATTATGGAGATGGAGCACTCGATACTTGGTACCTTCCATCTCATACAGAGCTGCGCCAACTCTATGCCGCGATGTGTGGATTTAGAATGGTGGACTCTAACCCATCTACGGGTCAAGTATTGGATTGGGGAACTAACAGTGTGCTATCGGGCTACGCAGGCTTTGCAGCTGCACGAGCTGAATTTAGTAGTAAGATTATCGAACTTGGTGGTACAGCCATCGGTGATACTTGGTACTGGTCATCTAGCGAACTTGTGAACTACTATTCGTGGAAAGTAGACCTATTTACAGGTCTTACATTCGAGAATAATAAGGAGGATCAATTTAGAGTGCGCCCAATTTTGGCATTTGACACAAATATTTAGTAAGGTATGAAATTTTCAATATATTTACTCTCTCTCTGGCTAATCTTTATCTCGGGGTGTAGTGGTGTGATAGAGGATCAAGAGCATACTCTAGGTGTTACTATTAAGACTACAGGCCCGCACTATATGCCTAGCGAGGGCGGTAGCGCAGAGGTTGCCTTTAGTGCTGGTGGTGATTGGACTGCCGAGGTTGAGGGTGGCGGAGATTGGTGTACACTTAGTGCCACTAGTGGTCAGGGGGGCGATAACCTCAAACTTAGGGTTACAATGTTGCAGAATCGTGATATAGCGGAGCGCTCTGTTGGGCTAAAGATTCGAGTTGGGGCGAATAACGCATCTTTGATACTAATCCAACCCAATGCCTCTGTGCTCGAACTACTGAGCTCCGAGATTGAGATGGTCGCTGGGCAGGGTGGTAGCGTTGAGTTCGATATCTTTGCTAATATGGAGTGGAGTGCACGAGTTGAAAGTGGCGCTGATTGGTGTACACTACAGCAGAGTAGTGGTAAGCCATCTGAACTTATCTCACTTCGAGCAGATATTGCACGTAACTTTGGCGATGAGCGCACAGCTACAGTTGTAGTCAGTTGTCAAGGCGCTGAAATTACTGTAAATATAGACCAAGACCATAAGATAATCTATAACTTTGTCATAGGTGATCTATATCCAGTGCCGGGCGATTTATCGTTAGCCAAGGGTGTGGTGTTCTATGTAGAGGATGGAGGCTTGAGTGGAAAATATCTGTCGTTTACTGAGATGGAGACAATAGATTGGGGTGCTGATGGTGTAATTGGAATTGTCGATAAGGATAATGGACTAAATAATATCCGACCACTAAAGGGCGTGGAGGGTGCACTTGAGTACTTGCCAGCCTTTAAGTGGGTAGATGAGTTGAATGGTTATCCTACGGATAATATCTATAGTGCCAGTGCACGTGATGTATGGTATCTACCTGCAATTAATGAGCTATACGAGGTCTATCTTGCAAAGGATGCGATATATGAGACATTCGATGCTTATGGATTCGATAGATTTGTCGAGAGTTCCCCAAATGTCTATTGGTCATCTACCGAGGGTACTGATATGAGTGCTGCAGTAATTCACTTCGATAATGGACAATCGGATTATGCACTACGCTCTCCGGGTTACTATCGTTTAGTCAGGGCAATAGCTCGCTTCTAAATAGAAGTTGAATTAAATAGTAGAGGGGTGAAGCTTTTAAAAGCCTCACCCCTCTCTACTTTTTTTAGGGTAAAGTCGCGTTATCTACAAACTCCGAGATTACTCTACTGCTGAGTTAAGTTCAGCGCCTGCTTTGAATTTAACAACCTTCTTGGCTGCGATTTCAATTGTAGCACCTGTACGAGGGTTGCGTCCAGTGCGAGCAGGTTTTTCAGAAACAGCAAATGAGCCGAAACCTACAAGTGAAATTTTGTCGCCGCTCTTAAGTGTCTTTTCTGTAACGCTCATAAATGCCTCTAGTGCCTTTTTAGCGTCTACCTTGGTGATCTTTGCTTCGGCTGCGATAGCATCGATTAGTTGAGATTTGTTCATGGGAAATTGTTTTTATTATAAATTAAGTTGGTGAATTCCAGAGACTAAGAATACTCTTAAGACAAAGATACATTCCTTATATTAAAAATCCAAACATTTCTTTAAAAATATGCTCCTTTAATAAAAAAGACGCTCAAAGCCAACATTA
>CAYJFH010000061.1:0-13189 GCA_964369485.1 uncultured Rikenellaceae bacterium
ACAAACTAAACCATGGAAAACGAAGTTTTCCACCGCCCGCGGGACGCGGAAAAAAGTAAGCGAGCGAATCCAAATCATAAAACAAAAAAAGTTGGGCTTCGCCGCAACCACTTTGCAGAGCAAACCGATTAGAGCAATAAGATAGAGCTTGCCAAAGGTCGACGACTAGGCGGACGGCGCATAGAAGCGACCGAAGGGAGCGCATAGAAGACGGCCGACTCGGGGGAGTCGTCGACCGTCATATAACTTCTCCAGCTTGACTCTAAAAGAACCACAGCTAACCACACACAAAAAAAGATAGGGAGGCCCAAAATGGACTTCCCTATCTTCCCAATAAAATTGTAGCGAGAGCCGGGCATGATCCGGCGACCTCATGATTATGAATCATGCGCTCTAACCAGCTGAGCTACCTCGCCATTAGCTCTATTTGTTACGCATTTCGTCTGAAACAGTCAACTTCTTACGACCTTTAGCTCTACGAGCAGCCAGTACTCTGCGACCATTTGCAGTAGACATACGCTCACGGAATCCGTGCTTGTTAACTCGTTTGCGACGAGATGGTTGGAATGTACGTTTCATATCTTTGTTCTAAAAAATTAAATGCCTGTATTATTATCGAGGTGCAAAGGTAAATATTTTTTTATCCTTAGCAAAATTTTTTTCAACTTTTTTTTCACTAATTCTTCTTTTCGACCAAAACGACGCTCTTGGTTTCGAAGAATTCGCCTTCAAAAATCTCAGAAATTGGCACTACTCTAAGTTCCAACCCCTTCCCCTTTGTATAGTGTCCTGCCTCAGAGAGTTTAAATCCTGCATCGCAAATTTCCTGATGAAGATCGCCACCTTTAAGTAGTAGCATACCTTTAGTCCACTTGCCCGCAGTCCATCCCATAAGTTCCTTTAGTGGAGCAACCGCTCTACTCACGACCCACTGAAAATTCTGCTCTACACTCTCGACTCTACAGTTCTCCGCCCTTACATTATCGAGTTTTAGTCCATCGATTACCTCGCGCACCACTCGAATCTTCTTGCCGATTGAGTCGACACCTAAGAACTCCACATCAGGGAGCATCACCGATAGTGGAATAAGCGGAAATCCACCGCCACACCCAAGGTCTAGCACCCTTTGACCACTCTCTATCTTCGAGAGCTTTGCAATAGCAAGGCTATGGAGCACGTGGCGCTCATAGAAGTTATCTATATCCTTTCTCGATATTACATTAATCTGAGCATTCCACTGCTCATAGAGAGGGCGCATAGCCTCGAAGGCTACGCGCTGCTGCTCTGTAATCTCGAAGTACTCTTCGACTATCTTTGGGCTTATCCCCGTAGTAGTTGACATCTATGTAAACTTATGCTTTAGCTTCGCAAGCTACCTTTCTATCAACCTTCTTAACTAGACCACAAAGTACTGCACCCGGGCCAAGTTCTGTGAATGAATCTGCACCATCTGCAAGCATATTCTCTACAGTTTGAGTCCACTTCACAGCACCTGTAAGCTGAGCTACAAGGTTCTTTTTGATCTCTACTGGATCTGTATATGGCTTTGCATCGATATTTTGGTATACTGGGCAGCGTGGAGTTACAACCTCTGCAGCCTCAATAGCTGCTGCAAGCTCTACACGCGCTGGCTCCATAAGTGGAGAGTGGAATGCACCACCAACAGCTAGTTTAAGCGCACGCTTTGCACCCTTCTCTAGTAGCACTTCACAAGCCTTTTCAACGCCTGCAATAGAGCCTGAGATAACGATTTGACCCGGGCAGTTATAGTTAGCTGGCACTACAACCTCCTCGATCGAAGCACAAACCTCCTCTACCTCTTCGTTGCTAAGTCCTAGGATAGCAGCCATTGTAGATGGTTCCTTCTCGCAAGCCTTTTGCATTGCAAGTGCTCTAGCCGATACTAGACGTAGACCATCCTCGAAGCTAAGTGCACCAGCAGCTACAAGTGCCGAGAACTCTCCTAGTGAGTGACCTGCTGTCATATCTGGAGTGAACTCTTCGCCTAGCGATGCCGCAAGGATTACAGAGTGAAGGAAGATTGCTGGTTGCGTAACTTTAGTTTGACGAAGCTCCTCATCGGTACCTGCAAACATAATGTCGGTGATTCTAAATCCAAGGATTTCATTACCCTTTTCAAACATTTCGCGTGCCATCTCATTGTTGTCGTACAGCTCTTTACCCATACCTACAAATTGCGCACCCTGACCCGGAAATACGTATACTTTACTCATAGTGGTTTATATATTTTTTGGTTATAAGTAGTGCAAAGGTACAATTTTTTGGTAAAAAATCGCTACTTTTGTACTTTGGATTTTTTAGCTCCATATTATAATGGCAGCAACGGTATACATTAACTCTATAAATAGCATTAACTGTGTTAACTACAAAAATACGACTAATAGTGGCAACTTGCCTATTGCTATGCCTCGGCACAGCGGCAGCACAGCCATATACAATAGAGGAGAATAGGCTCCCAGCCCACAGTTCAATTATCTCACAGCGCACCGCAAAGAGCGCTCTTGAGGGTCTCGATAAAAACTCGGCAAACTACATATCGCTTAGCGGAGAGTGGAATATCGAGTACTTCAACTCTAAGGAGGATATAGACACAGAGAAGTTCGATAGACACTATAACTCTAACAAGAGCAAAGTAAATGTACCTCACTCGTGGGTAGTAGATGGCACTGCCACATACTCTCAGAGTGCATATCCAATGCTTAGCGCAGAGCCTAAGCGTGGAGAGTTTCCTATCCCTACGAACTCAAAGTGCGCACTATACCTGCGTGACTTCACCATACCATTTGACTTTACCGACCGCAAACAGTACATTACCATTGGTGGTGCATCGGGCAAGGCTACACTCTATATCAATGGCGAGGTTGTGGGGTTCTCTACAGACTCGAAGAATCCAGCGCAGTACGACATCTCAGCCTACACCAATAGAGGCCTCAACCGTATTGCGGTAGTTGTCGAGGAGTTTAGCGGTGCTAGTTGGGTTGAGGACCATAGCGGATGGAGACTAAGTGGCCTTAATCGTGATGTATATCTATATGTTCAGCCTAAGATAAGGGTTCGTGATGTGGTGGTATCTACCTCTCTAGATCCATCATACTCAACGGGGCTACTTCAAACTGCCCTGCTACTAAAGAGCGAACTTCTAAACGAGCACACGGTTACTGTCTTCTACGACCTATATGACCCCTCAGGGAATATCATCCGCAAGGAGAATAGAGATGTATCCATAGATATGCGCGGGGAGGATACCGTAAGGTTCCACTCTTCAATTAATGATGTGGAGCAGTGGAATAGCGAGACACCTAATCTATATACTGCGGTATTTAGCATCAAGCGTAGTGGTCGCTACACTGAGTACGCCTCGGTCAAGATTGGCTTTAGAGAGGTTAAGATAGAGGGCACTAAACTACTAATTAATGGTAAAGCACCACTTATCAAAGGTGTAAATATCGAGGAGTTTTCTGCCGATAGGGGCAATGTCCTAAGAGAAGAGGATGTAGTAAGAACTCTAGAGGAGATGAAGCATATCGGTATCAATGCCATTAGAACTGGCGGCTACCCAATGCCGCAGTACTTCTACGACCTTACCGACTCAATGGGTTTCTACGTTGTAAACACAGCAAATCTTAATACTCAAGGCTTAGAGAATTCAAGGGCTAAGGGCCTTTCGCTTGCCAACGACCCTAAGTGGGTAGAGGTATATAAGAGTAGAGCTATCACTGCATATGAGCGCACAAAGCGCAACCCTTCGGTTATAGCCATAGCCCTTGGCGAAGATGCAGGCAATGGTTTTAATACGTATGAGTCATACCTAGAGCTAAAGAGACGCAATGAGAACCTAGTGGTAATCTATGATGGCGCAGCATCTGAGTGGAATACAGATATTATCACTCCGCTCTACCCTACACTCTCAGATATTAAGAAGATATCCAAGACTCAGGCAACACAGCCGATTATCCCTGCTCGTGTTAAGTTCAATGAACAGTACTGGAACTCAGAGCAGAGCCAAGGCGCATTTATCGATAGGTGGATTCCACAGAACCTTGAGCTAAAGGCTAAATTCAAGGAGCTAAGCGATAGCTATAAGTTAAGCAGTCGCAATAGTGGCAAGGTCACTGAGTCCTCGGCACAGAGCTCGATTAAGGAGATCAAGAGGCTATTTATCCCTATTGAGGTAGAGGTAGTAAATAGAGCTGAGGGCACATATCGAGTGACAAATTCGCTAGACTACTCCAATTTAAGTGAACTTAAGTGTAGATACCGAGTTCACAACGGATCGAGAGTATCGGAGTGGAAGAGTATTACAATTAATTGCGAAGTGGGGAAAAGTTGCGACATAGAGCTAGAAAAGCTCCGTGGCTCACAGCGAATTGAGATAGAGATTGGCGGACTCTACCTAGAGGTACTCTAGGGGAGTGGAGAGCAAACTGTTAAAAAAAAGCAAAAAAAAAGATTAATGCGCTGAGATTTAGCTCAACTGTAACATTACTTTGCAGAGCGCCAAGGAACAATATTAACATCAAAGAAAAAAAGAGAAGGAGATGAAGACTATGCGTAAACTATACATGATGCTTGTGGTGATGACAGGTAGCCTTTTGCTAATACCATTTGGATTTTTACTATTTATATTAACACAAGCTTTCGATAGAAAGGCTGTTGTGATGAATTGGTACAGCGGCGTGCTATCTTGGTGGCTTATAAAGGGAAATATCGGTTGTAGGCTAACAGTAGAGGGTACAGAGAACATCGAGGAGGGGAAGGCCTATGTAGTAATTGCTAACCACTCAACTATGCTAGATATTCCAATGGTACACTTTATCCCTAAACTGAACTTTAGGTGGGTGAGTAAGCGCGAGGTACTATTTATCCCGATCTTTGGGTGGGTGCTCGCAATGCAGCGCTCAATTACCATTAGACGTGGTGACGCAATAAGTGCAAGGGCAATGATGGCAAAGGCAACAAAGGTACTAAACAAAGGCGTCTCAGTTACAGTATTCCCAGAGGGAACACGCTCTAAGACTGGTAAAATCACAGACTTTAAACCCGGGGCATTTATTATCGCGAAGAGTGCTGAAGTGGATATCCTACCAGTAATGCTATATAATGCTAAGGCACAACTCGACACCCCGCTATTTAAGAGAGTAGACCTTAGAGTAAAGATACTACCTCCAGTCTCTACAGCTGGCAGAAAGCTTGGCGAACTATCAAACGAACTCAACGAACTATACAGAACAGAACTAGATTAAGCAATGGAGCAGCAAGTACAAAGCAACTATAACGAGGATAATATCAGGACGCTGGAGTGGAATAAGCACATTAGGCTTCGCCCCGGTATGTATATCGGTAAGCTAGGCGATGGTAGCCAGAGCGACGATGGTATATATGTACTAATCAAGGAGGTGATCGACAACTCGATCGATGAGTTTGTGATGGGCTTCGGTAAGACTATTGACGTTAAGGTTAACGTTGAGAGTGGCGAGGTATCTATCTCTGACCTTGGGCGCGGTATTCCACTAGGTAAGCTAAAGGAGGCATCATCGGTACTAAACACAGGAGCAAAGTACGACAGCAAAGCATTTAAGAAGTCTGTTGGTCTTAATGGCGTGGGTATAAAGGCGGTAAATGCACTGAGCTCGCTTTTTGTAATAAGCGCAGTTCGTGATGGTCAGCGCCGTACAATTGAGTATAGCGGCGGCGAGGTAATCTCAGATAAGAGCGAGGAGGGTGTAACGGCTAAGAATGGTACATCGGTTCGCTTTATTGCCGATAGAGATGTGTTTGGAGAGTACACCTATAAGATGGAGTTTGTAGAGGCGATGGTTCGCAACTACACCTACCTAAATACTGGCCTTACCGTAGCACTTAACGGTACTAAGGTAATGAGTAAGAATGGTCTTCTGGACCTTCTTAATGAGAATATTGGTGAAGATGCACTCTATACTCCACTCCACCTAAAGGGCGAGGATATAGAGGTTGCAATGACCCACGGCACTGCATACGGTGAGTGCTACTACTCATTTGTCAATGGCCAGCACACAACCCAAGGCGGTACACACCAAGCGGCATTCCGCGAGGCGGTGGTAAAGGTGGTGCGTGACTTCTACAAGAAGGACTTTGATGCTTCGGATATTCGCAGCTCTATTATTGCGGCAATATCGATTAAGGTAGAGGAGCCAGTATTTGAGTCACAGACCAAGACTAAGCTAGGCTCTAAGGATATGGCGCCAGAGGGCGGCGTATCGGTTCGTAGCTTTGTGCTTGACTTCCTAAAGGAGAACCTCGACAACTTCCTACATAAGAATCCAACAGTTGCCGAGACTCTACAGAAGAAGATCGTAGAGGCCGAGAAGGAGCGTAAGGCAATTAGCGGTATTCAGAAGAAGGCTCGTGAATTTGCAAAGAAGGCATCACTCCATAATAAGAAGCTACGAGACTGTCGTGCCCACCTAGGGGGTAAGAACCCTAAGGGCGAGGAGTCTATGATATTTATTACCGAGGGTGACTCGGCGAGTGGTTCGATTACCAAGAGTAGGGACGTTAACACCCAAGCGGTATTCTCACTAAAGGGTAAGCCACTCAATACCTACGGGCTAACTAAGAAGGTAATATATGAAAACGAAGAGTTCAACCTACTCCAAGCCGCACTAAATATCGAAGAGGGTGTTGAGAACCTACGCTATAAGAAGATTATCATCGCAACCGATGCCGACGTAGACGGTATGCACATTCGCCTACTTCTACTCACATTCTTCCTGCAATTCTTCCCCGATGTAGTTAGAGCTGGCCACGTATTTATACTTCAGACTCCACTATTCCGCGTAAGGAATAAGAAGGAGACCCACTACTGTTACAGCGAGGCGGAGCGTGATAGCGCCGTGAAGAAGCTAGGTGCATCGCCAGAGATAACCCGCTTTAAGGGTCTAGGTGAGATCTCACCAGATGAGTTCCGAGGCTTTATCGGCGAGGATATTCGCCTAGATAAGGTAAGGATGAAGGGCAGCGACTCACTGAGCGATATGTTGGAGTTCTATATGGGCAAAAATACAATGTATCGCCAAGACTTTATCGTTAGCAACCTACGCATTACGGAGTAATTTTTTAAGCAAGGAATTAGATGACACTAGAGAATAACAATAATATAGAGGAGCAAGAGGTCGAGCTTACACCAAGTGCACCTCAATCGAAGCTAGAGCAGAAGTACTCAAAGATACTGAGCCAGAGTAGCGCAGAGAAGGGCAAACTAACGGCACTATATCGTGACTGGTTCTTGGACTACGCCTCATACGTAATCCTAGAGCGTGCTGTTCCACACCTAAATGATGGACTAAAGCCAGTACAACGCCGTATCCTCCACGCCCTAAAGAAGATGGACGATGGTAGGTACAACAAAGTTGCAAATGTTATTGGCTACACTATGCAGTTCCACCCACACGGTGACGCCTCTATCGGCGATGCACTAGTTGGCCTAGGGCAGAAGGACCTACTAATCGACTGCCAAGGTAACTGGGGTAACTTCCTTACGGGCGACTCAGCGGCAGCACCTCGTTATATCGAGGCACGCCTATCGAAGTTTGCCCTCGATGTACTCTTCAACGCTAAGACAACGGAGTGGATGCCATCCTATGATGGTCGTAACAATGAGCCTGTAACGCTCCCAGTAAAGTTTCCTCTACTACTCTCACAAGGGGTTGAGGGTATCGCCGTTGGTCTAGCCTCGAAGATACTTCCACACAACTTTGTGGAACTTATCGAAGCCTCTATTAATTACCTACGTGGCGAGGAGTTTGAACTATACCCAGACTTCCCTACGGGCGGCTCGATTGATGTAAGTAGATATAGCGACGGTATGCGTGGCGGTGCAGTTAAGGTGCGTGCTAAGATTACTAAGGTAGATAGAAAGACACTAGTTATCACCGAGATTCCATTCGGAAAGACTACCTCATCGCTAATCGATAGCATTATCAAGGCTAACGAAAAGGGTAAGATTAAGATTAAGCGAGTTGATGACAATACAGCGGCAGGCGTGGAGATCCTTATCCATATATCTCCTGATGTCTCTGCCGATAAGACCATAGATGCGCTATATGCCTTTACCGATTGTGAGCTATCAATATCGCCGAATGCGTGTGTTATCTACGATAATCGTCCGCACTTTATCGGCGTTAGCGAGATGCTTAAGAACTCAGCCGAGGCTACCAAAGAGCTACTAAAGCGAGAGCTAGAGATTCGCCTATCGGAGCTTAGTGAGGAGTGGCACCAGAGCAGCCTCGAGAAGATATTTATCGAGAATAGAATATACCTATCTATCGAGGAGTGCGAGACTTGGGAGTCGGTACTAGAGACCATCGATAGGGAGATAACTCCATTTAAAAAGCTACTTCGCCGTGAGGTGAGCCGTGAGGATATCGTAAAACTTACCGAGATTAAGATTAAGCGTATCTCGAAGTATGACGCATTTAAGTCTGACGAACATATCAGAGGCCTAGAGGCTGAGATGGAGAAGACCGAGAAGAACCTCGCAACGCTAGTTCCATATACAATTGCCTACTACCAAAATATACTTAAGAAGTACGGTAAGGGTCGTGAGCGTAAGACCGAGATAAAGAGCTTCGATACGATCCAAGCAGCTAAGGTTGCAGTTGCAAATGCTAAACTCTATGTCGATAGAGCCGAAGGATTCTACGGTATTGGCACCCAGATGCGCTCTGCAGAGTACGTATCGGAATGCTCTGATATCGACGATGTTATCCTATTTGATAAGAGTGGAAAGTATGTAATTACAAAGGTTGCCGATAAGGGTTTCTTCTCCAAAGGGATTATCCACTGCGCAATATTTAAGCGTGGCGATGACCGTACTATATATAACGTAATCTATCGTGATGGCCTCAACGGGGCGATTATGGTTAAGCGCTGTGCAATTTCGGCAATTACCCGTGATAAGGTCTATGACATTACTAAGGGAACACCAAAGAGCGAGATTCTATACCTAACGGCAAATCCAAATGGCGAGGCCGAGGTACTAAAGATATACTTCAAACCACGCCCAAGGCTTAAAAAACTTATCGAGGAGTTCTCATTCGGAGACCTAATCATCAAGGGCAGAGCCTCGCAGGGTAACCTACTGACTCGCTACGCTATCCACAAGATAGTACTGAAGGAGAGAGGAATCTCTACCCTTGCAGGTCAAAATATCTGGTGGGATGGCGATATAGGCAAGCTAAATAGTGATGGACGTGGCCAACTCCTAGGTGAGTTCAAGGGTGACGATAGAGTCGTTATATTCCTCAATGACTGCTCATACTACACCGCTAGCTACGACACCTCACAACACTTCCCAGCTACTGTTCGCAGGATCGAGAAGTGGGAGCCATCGAAGGTCTTTACAGTAGTCTACTACGACCGCAGCCAAGAGCTACACTATATCAAGAGATTCTCGGCAGAGAGCTCAGACAACCGTCCACAGGTATACCTAGATGGCGAGAATCAGAGTTTTGTGGCAATATCAACAGATAGATTCCCATCAATCGAACTAACATTTGGGGGTAAGTACTCTCAAAAGCCAGTTGAGATAGTAGATGCTGAGGAGTTTATCGGACTTAAGAGCCATAGAGCTAAGGGCAAGAGGCTCTCGAACCTAGAACTTAGCTCCGTTATATTCGGCGAACCACTCCAAAAGGAGGTTCCTCAGGAGGTTGCACCTACTCCCCAGCCACTCGATGTAAATATCGAGAGTGAGGAGGATGAAAAGGTCGAGGAGTACACAGATGATGTAGTGTCGACACTCACACCGATAGACACCGAGACTGAGATAGTTCAAGGAGAACTATTTTAGTGATTAACTCTAATATAACTCCTTGGTAAATAGATGAGAGTATACCTAATAGGCTTTATGGGATCGGGCAAGTCCACCACTGCAAAGGGGCTTGCCCGTGCCCTTGGCTATAGCCATATAGATCTAGATAGGTATATCGAGGCACAGGAGGGGCAGAGTATCCCTTCGATATTTGAAAGTAGGGGGCAGAGTGCCTTTAGGGAGCTAGAGAGTAAGTACCTGAGGGAGATTGCGGACGATAATATAGTTATTGCAACTGGCGGAGGAACTCCTTGCTCTCAGAGTAATATGGAGTATATGAACTCCCACGGGGTAACTCTATATCTACGCCATAGTGTAGCACAGCTGAGCCATCGCCTCAGCCAATCAAAGGTAAAGCGCCCACTACTTATGGGCAAGAATCGTGAAGAGATAGAGGAGTTTATAGCTGAGGTACTACCACAGAGGGAACTCTACTATAACCTTAGCTCGATTATAGTAGATAACCCATCGAGAGATATCTCTTCAATTGTACAGATTGTAAAGCTACACCCAGACTACGTGGGTCTATAGCCTCTTTGCACCCTCGCCGATGATCTTACCATCGCCAATATAGCGAATTGCAGCTAAACCTACCTTCTTAACTTTAGCCTCGCCAGTAACATTTAGCTTAATAGTTGCAGTGCCAGAGGCGTGTGCATCGATAAGTGGTGAGCTAAAGCTAACAATATCTAGTGCAGAGGTACTAGTAGCATCGGCATCAACACTCTGAGCCTCGCCATATATAGTTACGCTAGACGAGCCTCTAACATCAAAGATTGCCGTCTGCTTTGCATCGACAGTTAATTTCTCAATCTTCGAGGTGCCCTCAGTCGTTACAATCACATCGTTGCACTTAATATCTACAAAGGAAAGGAATGCACTCTCCTTTACCACTATATTTAGTTGGTCTGCCTTAAATTCACCGCTACCCAGTAGCACCGAGCTACCCGATAGGCTAATATACTCTAGGCTCTTTGCAGAGAACTTCGCCTTTGGTCTATCCTCACTCTTTAGAAATAGGTTCGAGGCACTACTACCAAAGCTCAGCCTTAGGTATCCATCCTCAGTTACCTCCATAAGTAACTTATCTGCCATATCATCGGCAAGTGTCACCTCTACTCCACTGCTACCTCCTTCGACGATATTCACATCAAATGCACCCGAGACGATTAGACCCTTGATGGTCTGATCCTCGAACTTCTTAATGGTGCTACGCTGTGCCGAGGCGCCAAGGGTAATAAATAGTAGGGAAATGAGTGTAAGATGAAACTTTTTCATAATTTTTTGCACTTTATATGATAACTGTTATTTAGATTTAGTATCTTTGAAATTTACTACAAATATAGCATAAAATTCTTGAAAGAGAGATATGAAAAACTCAATAAAGATAGCAATAACTAGTGGCCATAAAGCAGGCGTGGCAACTGAAATAATAGAGCAAATACTTGCCGATAAAGCACTTACATCACTATATAACCTAAGTGTTATATCTATAGATGACGACCCTACTGGTATCAAAGCACTCGATGCAGCAGTCGAGGCACTAAAGAAGAAGGAGATTGATGCAGTTGTAACTGCCCCAATTAGCAAGGCAGAGGCATCAGAGGCTGGTTTTTCGGCAATTGGCCACACGGAATTCTTCGCCTCGCACTTCCAAGTAGAGGGCAGAGAGCCACTTATGGTACTTATGTCAGATGGGCTTAAGGTAGCACTAGTTACCAAACACACAGCAATTACAGAGGTAGCACCACTAATTAAGAAGGATGTAGTACTAAGCCATATCCGCTCCCTATCTCGCTCACTTACAGTTGACTTTAAGATAAATGCACCTAAGATTGCAGTTCTAGCACTTAACCCTCACGCAGGTGAGAATGGAATGCTTGGACGTGAGGAGATCGAAGAGATTATCCCTGCAATCGAGGCGGCTAATATCGAGGGCATCTACGCATTTGGTCCATTTGCAGCCGATGGTTACTTCGGTAGTGGTGCATACGCTAAGTTCGATGCGACCCTTGCAATGTACCACGACCAAGGGCTAGCTCCATTCAAGACACTTGCATTCGATGGAGGTGTAAACTACACTGCTGGGCTGCCGATCGTCCGCACATCGCCGGGACACGGAGTAGGACTAGATATTGCAGGCAAGGGTATCGCCTCTTCGTCTGCGATGAGAGCCGCTATCTATGCCGCTGCCGATATTGTACGCTCACGTCGCCACTACGGCGAGATCTCTGCAAATCCACTAAAGAAGCACCACCACGAATCGAACGACAATCGCCGTGGAGCTCATAAGGATGTTAACGTTGATGAGCTATTTGCTGACGGCAAGGAGCTAAAGTAAGAATATAAGCACCACAAAAAAAGGTGAAATACTCACTCTATATTAGCCCCTGTCCCAACGACACATTCGCATTCTACGCCCTAATCCACGGTATTGTGGATCTCGAGGGTGTGGAGTTTGATGTGCACTTCGATGATATTGAAAGGCTAAATAGCCGCATAATCAGCGGTGATGGCGATATAATTAAGGGTTCAATTGCACTAAAGCCTAAGGCAGAGGAGTCTGGATATTGCCTGCTAAGTTCAGGTGCAGCGCTCGGTCGTGGAAATGGTCCTATCGTTGTGCGCAGAGCTTCCAAGATTGCTATAAATAACGGAACTGTCGCCCTCCCCGGGAAACATACCACCGCTACCCTACTATTTAATCGCTACTTCAAGGACTATAAACCCTGCTATACTATATTTAATAGAGTCGCTGATATGGTCGAGGCTGGCCAGAGTGAACTTGGAGTCCTAATCCACGAGGGTCGATTTACCTATATGGAGCGAGGCCTCGAGTTCGTGGCAGACCTTGGCAAGATGTGGGAGGAGGAGAGCGCAATGCCACTTCCACTTGGAGGTATATATATGAGAGAGGGGTTAGATACTAAGAGGGTCACGAGGATAATACGCCACTCGGTGGAGTGGGCGCTAGAGAATCGAACCGCTACACTAGAGTTTGTAAAGAGCCACGCCTCGGAGCTATCCGAGGAGGTAATGCAGAACCACATCGACTACTTTGTAAATGAGTACACAGTTGATCTAACCGATAGTGGCCGCTCGGCAATTGATGCACTAACTTGCGGCAAATAGAGCAACACCAAGCCAGAGAAACTTACAAGAGGCACGACGACTCCCCTCGGAGGCGTGCTTATCCACAACCTCGCTTAGTAAAATCACTATAACAAAATAGTTGCAACACTACCCAGAAACCACAAAAACAAGAGGGGTGATATATCTCTATATCACCCCTCTGCTATATATTATTTAGTTTTCTAA
>CAYJFH010000062.1:0-12824 GCA_964369485.1 uncultured Rikenellaceae bacterium
AATGAGGGGACGGAGCTAATAACTATTAGCATCGTCCCCCATTAATATCTCTATAATAATAGTACCCTATACTGCTACATCATTATCACGTAGTGCGTCATTAAGCGAAGTCTTTAGGTCTGTCGACTCCTTACGCTCACCGATAATAAGCGCACACGGAACACCGAAGCTACCAGCAGCGTACTCTCTACTATATGTACCCGGGATAACTACCGAGCGTTCAGGAACGTAACCACGGTACTCCTCGCCCGTTCTAGTATCTATAACCTTAGTAGAGCCTGTAATTACCACATTGGCACCAAGTACCGCTCCCTTGCAGATCCTTGCGCCCTCAACTACGATTGCACGGCTACCGATAAAGCAGTCATCTTCCACGATAACTGGCGCTGCTTGCACTGGTTCTAGCACACCACCGATACCAACACCACCGCTAAGGTGTACCCTTGCACCAATCTGCGCACAGCTACCAACAGTTGCCCAAGTATCAACCATTGTGCCCTCGCCTACATATGCACCGATATTTACAAACGATGGCATCATAATAACGCCGCTTGAGATATAGGCACCATAGCGAGCAACTGCGTGAGGTACGACCCTAACTCCTAGCTCCTCATATCCACGCTTTAGCTCAATCTTATCGTAGAACTCTAGCTCACCTGCCTCCATTGTACGCATCTTTTGTGTCGGAAAGTATAGAATAACGGCCTTTTTGACCCACTCGTTGACTCTCCACTCGCCATCCTCTAGCTGCTCTGCACAGCGAAGTTCGCCACTATTTAGTAGAGAGACTACCTCTTCGATAGTAGCTACACCCTCCGATAGTAGTTCGCGGTTCTCCCAAATCGCCTCTACTCTGCTCCTTAGTTCATCAAATTTCATCTCTATTTTTCTATATTTTTTAGTGATACAATTACTGGTTTATGGTCCGAGAGCCTCCACTCTGGACTCTGATACTCCACGCTCTGAAAGTAGTCCCTATCATAGAGCACATAGTCTATCCTAAATATACCGTTTAGGGCTCTATATGTACTACCATAACCACTTCCGCTCTGCCTAAAGGCATCTTCGAGCCCATCGGATATGGTATTATAGCTATAGGTCATTGCAGGCGTATTAAAATCTCCAACTACTAATACATTCCCCCCAAGGCTATCCCTTAGGTATGCTATCGAATCGGCTTGAATAGCCCTTAGCCTAAAGTTCTTCGAGAAGTTATCTATCGCCTTCTTGCTATACGCAACTGTACTATCGCTCTCAACAAGACCATATACACCCTTCTTACCTGCTAGGGCATTAAACGAAGTTGTCTGAAGGTGGGTATTGAATAGGTGGATAGTATCATCTCTGTATATTACATCGCTACATAGAAAGCCATTCTCTAGGGGTGGGAATTGGTGATATGTACCATTTTTTAGTGGGTACTTACTCGCTATTAGCAGTCCACGGTAGTGCCAGAGCCCCTTTTCGGGCTTACCCTGATAGACCCTATATGGATAGTTATCGAAGAATTTATCTACGATATCCAACTGCTGAGAGTCACGAATTGCAAACTCCTGAAGGCATAGAACATCTGCATCTAGCAGACTTAGCGAGTCGAGAACTGCGCCGAAGTGCCAAACCTCCGCCTTATCTCCCCCCATCCTATTCGTATTAAAGCTAACTATCTTTAGCTCCTCGTCTCTATCTCGCTTTGACTCGTACTCCTTTTGGAAATCTACCTGAATAAAGTTCCCAATTCCATAGAATCCAAGGCACAAAGGTATGGCTATAACCGTAAGCCAAGGCCTCCACCTAAATATCCAATAGATTAGTAGTACTATATTCAGCAGATAGATAAGTGGTGCACCGAGTGCAAAGAATGAGAATATAACTGTGCTCTGCGGACTAACATACCCTGCGATATAGACACATATAAGCATCAGAGGTGCTGCAATTGATAGCAGAACCACAATGAGATTTAGTAACCTTATAAGTATATTTTTACGTCTACGCATAGGAGCTCTTTAGTCCTTAAAAGTGTACCTTACGCTGCTTTCTCCATATCAGTAGCAGTAGGAGTCCAAAGACCATACCGCCTAGGTGAGCAAAGTGTGCAACGTTATCATTTACCGCGACTCCTTGTAGTAGTTCTAGTGCGCCATATCCTATTACAAACCACTTCGCTTTGATAGGAACTGGTATAAAGAATAGGTATAGCGGCACATTAGGGTGTAGAACACCAAATGCAAGCAGTATTCCATACACAGCCCCCGATGCACCAATTGTCGAACCATAGTCACCCGTTAGGCTCATAACCAGAAGGTTTAGAACCCCTGCGCCGATACCTGTTAGAAGGTAGTAGGTAAGGAACCTCTTAGAGCCTAGGTCGTACTCCAACTGTCTACCGAACATCCACAGAGCAAACATATTGAACAGCAGATGGGTAAAGTCACCGTGTAGAAACATATAGCTTACTAGCTGCCACAACTCAAAGGTAGGATATCCATATAATGGCGCCTCAAGTGGCCAAAGTCTTAGATGTTCAATTACAAATGGACTATACTGCGGCATAAGTGCCATAAAGACCATTACCACAAAGTTGAGCATTATTAGGTTGCCCACAACACTTCTAATTTCAAATTTCATTATCTCTTAAATCTCTTTTCAATATCGTCTATAACCTCCATTATCTTTAGCCCCGTTGGAGTATACGAGGGCTCTTCGCACGCCATAAGTCTATCGAATAGCGAAGATCGCTCTGCCTCTGATAACTTCACTGGGTTCTGTTTTAGTATATTTTGGGTTGCAAGTAGTGCGATTCTCTCCCTAGGATCTATCGTCACACCCTCTTCGAGCAGATCAATAAAGTCCTCGACAGTAAAGCCACTTGGCATCGCTACTATCTTAATTGTTGAGCCCTCGCCATTATCAATCTTAAAGCCATAGTGCTCAAAGCTCTCCATATTCGAGAGTACCTCGATCTTCTGCGCCGCGCTTAGCTCTACTGTGCACCCTAGGGCAAGCAGTTGTGAGCTCTCAAGTAGTTGTGAGGCATTACAGAGTATCTTCTCGTACTCTACTCGCATCCTCGCCCTTGCGATATTTACAACCACTAGTCCACCGACAGTATCTACAGCTAGGTACTTATTACCCTCTATCTGCATAGTTGTGTACTCGATATCGGCTCTAAGTTCGCCGTGAAGTGATGGGCTATCGAGCGAAGAGAAGCTACTGCTATCTACACCCGAGGACATAGAGTAACTACTATTGCTACCCATTATATACCCCTCGTCGAAGTGAGCACGCTGCTCATCGAAGTCCTCTGGGATAGCCTCATTCTCGAATGTACTATACTCAAATGGATTGTAGTCGCTCTTGGGTGTAAATGATGGAGGTGTTGCAAACTTTCTTTCGGGAGTGTAGCTCGGAATCTCTATCTCCTGTGGGGTAAAGTCAATGACCTCCACCACATTATGCTTACCTAGAGTTTGGCGTACTGCCGAAGATAGAATCTGCTCTATAACATCCTCATCCTCAAATCGTATTTCGGTCTTTGTTGGGCTAATATTTACATCTACTCTATCCTCCTCGACATGTAGGTATATAAAGTATGATGGCGCTGTATCACTCTTTATAAGTCTATCATATGCGCCACATATCGACCTAAATAGGCGTGGATTCTTAAAGTATCTACCATTAACAAATAGGTATTGATCTGCTCTACCATTGGCCTTTGCAGTATCGGGCGAACCTATATAGCCCGAGATCTTTACCAGTGGGCTATCTACACTAATTGGTAGCAGATGCTTTGCATAGCTACTACGTGTGAGTGCAATGATTCTACTGTGGCGATTCTGAATAGGCAGTATGGTTGGTTGTGACGATGCTGAGTCTATATACTCAAATGCAACACCTTCGTTAATCATTGCCACACGGACAAACTCCGTTCGACACAATCTAGCCTCATACTTCTCCCCCTTTAGGAACTTTCTGCGTGCTGGAATACTATAGAATAGGTTACGAACAGTAATCGAGGTGCCAACTCCTGCTCCACAGAGATCTCTCTCGACCTCTACTCCATCACGCACCACTACCCTTGTGGCTAGCTCATCGACCTCTCTTCGAGTAATTAGCTCAACCTCGGCAACCGAAGCAATAGATGCTAGCGCTTCACCTCTAAATCCAAAGGTACGTAGAGCAAATAGATCCTCGGCTGTGCGAATCTTCGAGGTGGCGTGGCGTAGGAATGCCTTAGTACTATCCTCGGGGGACATACCAGAGCCATTATCCACTACCTGAATAAGGTTGCGGCCTCCATCCTCTACCTTGATAGTAATGCGAGTAGCCCCCGCATCCACAGCATTCTCTATTAGCTCCTTAACAATAGATGCACCACGCTGAACCACCTCGCCCGCAGCGATTTGGTTTGCTATATGTATTGGTAGTTGCTCTATCATTACTCTGTAAAAGTTCTTTACAATAAAAGTCTAAAAAGCACCAAACGGCTCTAAAGCGGAGAGCTTACTCTCCACCTTTAAGCCGCAGAATTGGTACATTACATCTCTATTTATCGGTTAGCTACCACTCTAGAATACTAGAGCAATCTTATCGGCAAGTAGAAAGATCATCGCTCCGAGTAGTACCACAAATATCAGTGTTCTAATAAGTGTTCTACCTGACTTTGACTGCATCTTCTCCGACTCGCGCATTCTGCGTAACCTCTGGGCACGGATGCGAGAACCCGGGCGGTACTCCTCATCCTCTTCGGCCTTATAGTTAGGATCTGCAAGTTCGCGCGCCTTGCGTCGCTCCTCTCTTAGCTCCGCCTCTTCGTCCCAATAGAAGGGCTTATACTCGAACTTACGCGGTTTGCGTCTCGACCCTAAACCTCCAAATCCAATCATCTCTTTTTATCTATATTTTAGTTAAATTATAGTCTCTTTAGTATCTCTTCGTGCTGCTCCTCAAAGCCCGGTTTGCCAAGTAGTGCAAACATATTTGCTTTGTAGTCCTCAACACCCGGTTGATCAAATGGGTTAACACCTAGAGCATAGCCGCTGATACCGCAAGCCTTCTCAAAGAAGTATAGCATCTCGCCAATTGAGTAGGCATCGATACGTGGTAGCTCCACCTCGATATTAGGTACACCGCCATCAACGTGTGCTAGCATAGTACCTAGTTGAGCCATACGATTTACCTCGCTAACGCGCTTACCTGCAAGGAAGTTAAGGCCATCAAGGTTCTCTGCATCCTTCTTAATCACTAGCTCTTCGTTAGGCTCACCCACTGAGATAACTGTCTCGAATAGTGTGCGCTCACCCTGCTGGATATACTGACCCATTGAGTGTAGATCAGCTGTTAGAGTAACAGATGCAGGGAATATACCCTTACCCTCTTTACCCTCACTCTCGCCATATAGCTGCTTCCACCACTCGCCGATATTAGAGAGTTTAGGTTCGTAAGATGCTAGAATCTCAATCTTCTTACCACCTCTATATAGCATTGTGCGAGCTGCTGCATATTGAGCCGATAGGTTCTCTGCGTAAGGAACATCCTTACCAGTTGCTCTCTCCATATCTACTGCACCCTCAACTAGAGCCTTAATATCCACACCAGCAACTGCTAGTGGAAGTAGACCCACTGGGGTAAGTACTGAGAAGCGACCACCTACATTATCCTCGATAACAAAAGTTTTGTAGCCCTCTTGAGTAGCTAGAGTGCGAAGTGCACCACGGCTACGATCTGTTACCGCTACGATTCTCTCAGCTGCTCCAGCCTTAGTGTATCTGCGCTCGATCTCCTCCTTGATGATTCTAAATGCTACGGCAGGCTCAGTTGTTGTACCCGACTTACTAATAACTACACAAGCGATTGAGTAGTCCGCTAGCACCTCCATCATCTCCGCTAGGTAGTCCTCCGATAGGTTCTGACCAGCAAATAGTACGATAGGAGTTGAACGCTTCTTCTGTAGTAGATCAAAGTTGTTGCTAAGTGCGTCAAGAACTGACTTTGCACCTAGGTACGAGCCCCCAATACCAACAACGATTACCACCTCAGCGTTAGAGGCTAGTGAACGTGCAGTATTTTCGATATCTGATAGAAATGCAGAGTTAATAGAGCTTGGAAGGTTTACCCATCCTAAGAAATCACTACCAGCACCCTCGCCGCTATGGAGTAGTCCATTGCATGCTTCCATTTCACTTTGAACCTCAGGGGATATCTCTACCCCAATCTTTGATAAGTTTAGTTTCATCTTCGTTGTATCTATTGTTTTTATATAAATTTATCTAATATCTTCTTAATCTCCTTCTTAGCACTCTTTCCCTCATATAGGATTGAGTAGACTGCATCGGCTATAGGCATATCGATAGTAACGCTCTTCTGCGAGATAATCTGCTTAATACAAGCCGCCGCATAGTATCCCTCAGCAACCATATTCATCTCCATTTGAGCTACCTTAACACTATAGCCCTTAGCAATAAGTTGGCCAAATGAACGGTTCCTCGAGAAGCCCGAGTAGCACGTTACAAGTAGATCGCCTAGGTATGCCGAGGCAAGTACTTGGCGTGGATACTCATATGTGCTATCCATAAAGCGCTCCATCTCAATGGCTGCATTAGCAATTAACACCGAGATAAAGTTATCGCCATAGCCTAGCGTGTGGCACATACCCACCGCTATTGCATATATATTCTTGAGCACTGCTCCATACTCTGCACCATATATATCTGTATTTGTAGTCATACGTATATAGTCGCAGGCGAATGCCTCAGATAGCTCCTCGGCTCTACTCTCACTCTTACAAGCAAGGGTCAGGTACGATAGCCTCTCTTGGGCAACCTCTTCAGCGTGACAAGGGCCCGTTAGTACCCCAATATTATCGAACGGTAGAGCCCAACACTGATTCAAGTACTCCGCAATGGTAATATACTCCTCAGGCACGATACCCTTGATAGAAGATATAACGAACTTAGCTGATAGTGGTTCCCTTAGATCTGCCATCACGCCCTTTAGGAATGCCGATGGTGTAGCAAGTATCACGATCTCGGCACGCCTCACAGCGCTATTTATATCACCGTGCAGGTGGAGTGTATTTGTATGGAAGTGGACATCACGTAGGTACTTTGGGTTCGAGAAGTTACTCTCAATGCTCTCTAGCACCTCCGAGTTCCTTACGAACCAATCTACAGTCATACCATTATCCGTTAGGATCTTGACAAGAGCTGTAGCCCACGAACCGTGCCCAACTACCGCAAAGCGAGTCTTTTGACTTAACATAGTGAAGAGAGTTGTTTGGTAATCGATGCAATCTTACTGGTTGCATCATCACGTTTTGCGTACTCATTCTCTAGTACCTTGGCTGGAGCGTTAGCTACAAACTTCTCATTCGACAGCTTCTTCTCAACACTCACTAGGAAGCCTTCATAGTATTTCAGGTCCTTCTCTAGCTTTTCGCGCTCGGCTTCGATATCGATTGCCTCATCACCAAGCACTACAAAGTACTCAGTTGTCTTAACGATAAATGGAATTGCTGTAGTATCTGCATTGAACTCAACTAGCTCAACATTTGCAAGCTTCTCGATTACTTTTAGTAGTTCTACTGGGTAGTTCTCATCGCCTTTGACCATAAGCGTTAGAGTCTCCTTAGGCGATATACCCTTAGATGCCCTTACACCTCTAACTTCACTGACTGCCTGTAGTGCAAGATCCATCCTAGCTACCCTTCTCTCATCCGCTTCACTTAGCTCGATAGCTGCATACTTAGAGATCATAATACTCTCTCTCTCGCCACGAGACCTTAGGTGGTGCCAAATCTCCTCGGTAAGGAATGGCATAAATGGATGTAGTTGTTTTAGTAGTCTCTCGAATATATCCTTAGTAGCCTCGATAGTTACCGAGTCGATAGGCTCGCCATAGGCTGGCTTAATCGCCTCTAGGTACGATGCAGAGAAGTCATCATAGAATAGCTTATAAAGCTTAAGTAGCGCATCAGAGATACGATAGTTATCAAAATCTTGGTTCATCTGCTCGACACTCTTATCGAATAGAGAGTTGAACCACTCAACTGCTAGGCGTGCACTCTCTGGCTGCTCCTTGGCATCGGCAACTTCCCACATAGTCACTAGTCTAAATGAGTTCCAAATCTTACCTGCAAAGTTACGACCTTGCTCAATCTGTGACTCATCAAATAGGATATCATTACCTGCCGAGCCGAGCATCATCATAGCCACACGTACCGAGTCGGCACCATACTTAGCGATAAGGTCTAGTGGATCAGGCGAGTTTCCGAGCGATTTACTCATCTTTCTACGCTGCTTATCACGCACAATACCAGTTAGATATACATTACCAAATGGCTTTTCGCCTCTATACTCATAACCCGCAATAATCATACGTGCCACCCAGAAGAATAGGATCTCAGGGGCAGTCACTAGGTCTTGGGTTGGGTAGTAGTACTTAATCTCCTCGTTCTCAGGATTCATAATACCACCAAATACAGAAATTGGCCATAGCCATGAGCTGAACCAAGTATCTAGTACGTCATCATCTTGGCGAAGATCCTCAACTGTTATAGAGCTATCCTTTGCCTTAGCAAGCTCTAGCGCAAGCTCTCTAGTTTCGGCTACTACGAACTCACCATTTGGAAGGTAGAAGGCTGGAATCTGCTGTCCCCACCATAGTTGGCGGCTTAGACACCAATCCTTAACATTCTCCATCCAGTGGCGATATGTATTCTTAAATTTCGATGGGTGTAGAGCCACGATATCCTCCATTACTGCCTTTAGGGCTGGATCCGCTAGCTCCTTCATCGAAAGGAACCACTGCGTAGATAACTTAGGCTCGATAACAGCACCGCTACGCTCCGATGTTCCCACCTTATTTACGTAGTCCTCGATCTTCTCGATAAGGTCTGCTGCCTCCATATCCTTTACGATAAGTTCACGCACCTCAAAGCGATCCTTACCTGCATACTCTGCGCCATTCTCATTTAGAGTACCGTTATCATTGAAGATATCGATCGAAGGTAGATTATGCTTTAGTCCAATATTATAGTCATTTATGTCGTGAGCTGGGGTGATCTTAAGTGCACCAGTACCAAACTCAATATCAACATACTCATCCTCGATAATTGGCACTTCACGGCCAGCTACTGGGATTATAACTCTCTTACCCTTTAGGTGCGAGAAGCGCTCATCAGCAGGGTTTACACATACCGCTGTATCACCTAGAACTGTCTCTGGGCGTGTAGTTGCAACGATTAGGTTTTCATCGCTACCTACTACCTTATAGCGAAGGTAGTAGAGCTTGCTCTGTTGCTCTTGGTAGATTACCTCCTCGTCCGATAGGGCTGTAAGTGCTGCTGGGTCCCAGTTTACCATTCTTGCTCCACGGTAGATCTTACCCTTATTGTATAGGTCGACAAATACCTTAATAACCGATGCGCTCATATCGTCATCCATAGTAAACTTAGTACGTGCCCAGTCGCACGATGCACCTAGTTTACGAAGCTGAGAGAGGATAATACCGCCGTGCTTCTCCTTCCACTCCCAAGCGTGGGAAAGGAACTCCTCGCGGCTAAGTGATGCCTTTGAGATACCCTCGGCTGCAAGTTTTTGCACTACCTTAGCTTCGGTTGCAATAGATGCGTGGTCAGTTCCCGGAACCCAACAGGCATTAAGTCCCTTCATCCTAGCTCTACGAACTAGTACGTCTTGGATAGTGTTATTGAGCATATGTCCCATATGCAGAACGCCCGTTACGTTCGGCGGTGGAATCACAATAGTATATGGGGTTTTAGAGGCATCTACCTCACTATGGAAGTAGTCCTTTGCAATCCAATCTGCGTACCATCTATCTTCGATGGCAGTCGGGTCATATTTGGCAGGTATTTCTGTCATTTTGTCACTCATTTTATTCTTTGCATAGTTTTTGCCCTTAAATAATTAAATATTTAGTAGCAGTTAGACCACAAAGATAAGAGATTAACTCAAAAATAGCAAAAGATAATTTTTTTGTTAGCTCTATCATTCGTAATTTTGTAGGATGAGGTGGCTGGGGTATAACGCTCAAGCAATTAATTTTTAGATAGATATGATTAAGAAAACAGATATAGAGGCACTCTCGGAAATGCTAGATGGACGCAGTCAGATAATCCCAATTCTCTCAACCGATTCAGATACACTAGAGAGTGGAGCAGATCTACCAGATGTTCTGCCAATCCTAACGCTACGTAGCTCAGTGATATTCCCGGGGGCTATTACCCCTGTGACCATAGGCAGAGAGAAGTCTATTAAGCTAATAAAGAGAGCAGCAAAGGGCGGTAAGGTTATCGGTACTGTACTTCAGAGAAACAACAGAGTTGAGGATCCTAGTCCAGACGACCTATACAAAGTTGGTGCAGCAGCAACGATCCTAAAGATATTCGAGATGCCAAATGGTAATCTCACTGCTATTCTACACGGAACTCAGAAGTTCGAGGTTCAGGAGTATATCTCCTCAGATCCATACTACAAGGCGACAGTTAAGCCACTAAAGGACCTTACGCCAGAGAAGCCAAACGAAGAGCTAGATAACCTAATCGAGACTATCAAGCAGGTAGCAATCGATATGGTGTCGATTAGTTCAACTATCCCGCAGGAGGCGCAGTTTGCCATTAAGAATATAGATTCAGTACGTGGGGTGATTAACTTTATTAGCTCAAATATGGAGCTAAGCGATGAACAGCGCCAAGAGCTACTAGAGGCTCCGGGTGTGCTACCACGTGCACGACTACTACTCGAGTATCTAATTGTAGAGCAGAAGAGCCTAGAGATCAAGAATGAGATTCAGGCAAAGGTCAAAGAGGGGCTAGATATGCAGCAGCGTGAGTACTTCCTACAACAGCAGATGCGCACAATTCAGGAGGAACTTGGTGCAGATGAGGATGACGCAGAGGGCCTGAGAGAGCGTGCAAAGGAGAAGCAGTGGTCAGAGGCCGTACAGAAGGTATTTGACAAGGAGATAGCTAAACTAGAGAGGCTAAATCCATCGATGACCGAGTACTCGATACAACTAAACTACTTAGAGCTTATGCTATCACTTCCGTGGGGCTTTAAGACTAAGGATAACCTAGATCTAAATCGTGCTAAGAAGCGACTAGATGCCGACCACTTCGGCCTAGATGATGTTAAGGATAGAATCTTAGAGCACCTAGCGGTTCTAAAGCTAAAGGGAGACCTAAAGTCACCAATACTATGTCTATATGGCGCTCCGGGTGTGGGTAAGACCTCGCTAGGGAAGTCAGTAGCTGAGTCACTTGGTCGTAAGTTTGGACGTATCGCCCTTGGTGGTATGCACGACGAGAGCGAGATTCGCGGCCACAGACGTACATATATAGGAGCTATGCCGGGACGTATCATCCAGACTATTGAGCGTGCTGGCTCTGCAAACCCCGTGATTATCCTAGATGAGATAGATAAGCTATCGGCATCTTACCACGGCGACCCAAGCTCAGCATTACTAGAGGTACTAGACCCAGAGCAGAACTCAACATTCCACGATAACTACCTAGATATTGAGTATGACCTAAGCAACGTGCTATTCATTGCAACGGCAAATAATATCTCAAATATCTCTACCGCCCTACGTGATAGGATGGAGATGATAAATGTGAGTGGCTACCTAACCGAAGAGAAGGTGGAGATTGCTGCAAAACACCTACTTCCAAAGCAGCTAGAGGCTCACGGTGTTAAGAAGACACAACTAAAGCTCGCAAAGGGCACAATTGAGCATATTATCGAGGACTACACCCGTGAGAGCGGTGTGCGTACCCTTGATAAGCTACTGGCTAAGGTTGCAAGATTTAGAGCCAAAGAGATAGCCTTTGAGCAGAAGTATGACGTTACAATCAAGAAGGAGAATATCTCTAAGGTGCTTGGAGTTGCACGCTACCGCAGAGATAAGCAAGACAGCAAGGTGAATGTTGGTGTAGTGACTGGACTGGCATGGACTGAGGTTGGTGGCGAGATTCTATTTATCGAGTCTACTCTAAACCCGGGCAAGGGAGGCCTAACACTAACGGGCAACCTAGGTAACGTTATGAAGGAATCTGCATCGATTGCTCTAGGTTGGGTAAAGTCGGCAGCCGAGAGATTAGGCATCACAGCAGAGCAATTCGAGAAGAACGATATCCACCTACATATCCCAGAGGGCGCAATACCTAAGGATGGCCCATCGGCTGGTATCACTATGGCAACTGCTATTGTATCGACACTAACAGGCCGTGGCGTTAAGGCTAAGATTGCTATGACTGGCGAGATTACCCTACGTGGGAATGTTCTACCAGTTGGAGGTATAAAGGAGAAGATCCTAGCGGCTCGTAGAGCTGGCGTTACAGAGATCCTACTATGCTCTAAGAATCGTCGAGAGATCGAAGAGATTAAGGAGGAGTACGTAAAGGGACTTACATTCCACTATGTAGATACTATTGACGATGTGCTAAAGATAGCACTAGTATAGGCAATATAGAGCCATATAACAAAGAATAGAGGATATTTCAGAGATGGAATATCCTCTATTCTTTGTTATATACAATAGGGTAACTCTATTTTAGAGTAAATAAAATTATGGAAAACTTCGTTTCTCCCGGCTGCTGGAGGCGGAAAAAAAGAAAGTGAACCAGTCAAATTGTAAAAATAAATCTCGTAGGGTCTTTAGCTATTTCATTATAGAGGGTTTACTCTCAATATTATATAGTCTTACTTTAGCTAAAGGAGGGTGCAATGCTTAGAAGTCGTAGCGAACAAAGACCTCTATTGCTTGGTATTCCGCCATCCCTAGTTTATCGTATAGCTTGGCAGTTGCCT
>CAYJFH010000063.1:0-12288 GCA_964369485.1 uncultured Rikenellaceae bacterium
CACTGTAAAATTTAGACATCTTTTCACGCCTGAAGAGTGCGTATGCACCTGCGAAACCTTAGCGCCTATTCGAGGGGCGACGACTAGGAGTGCCACGCAATCGGAGCGAGGAACGAGCGCAGATAAGGGGGACGACTCGGGGGAGTCGTCGTCCCCCATACGTTTCTCTAGCTTGACTCTACATAATATTCAAAACAAGAGATTGCGCTAGTAAAGCTAAGTGCATACCACTTTAAGGGCATCTTTTCACGCCTGAAAAGTGCGTATGCACATGCGCTAACAATAGAGGAAAGTACAAGGGGCGACAACTATATACACAATAAAACCACCCACAGAAAAAAGAGGCATAACCCCCGTACTTTTAGGGAGTTATACCTCAGATTAAGTATATAAAGACAGTTGCTTACTTTAGCTCAAACTTAGCCTTTGCTCTAATATCCGAGCTTGAGCTACCAACGAGCACCTCGAATGTGCCATCTTCGGCTACCCACTCGTGTGCCTTGTCATCAAAGTAACTTAGCATCTCTGAGTCAATAGTGAATGTAACCTCACGGCTCTCACCAGCCTCTAAGTAGACCTTATCGAATGCCTTTAGCTCCTTGATTGGGCGTGGAAGCGAGCTCTTCTTATCGGCGATATATAGCTGAACTACCTCAGCACCCGCTCTATCGCCGCTATTGCGAATAGTGATAGTAGCTGTAATAGTTCCATCTTGCCCCATCGACTTAGATGATAGCTCTAGCTTGCCATACTTAAATGTAGTATAGCTAAGTCCGTGACCAAAGCTAAATAGAGCCTCTCTGCCCTCCTTCTCTAGTCCACGGTAGCCAACAAAGATACTCTCTGCGTAGTGTACATCAACAGTATCACGACCTGCAGTTAGTTGTGCCTTATCGCCCGGATATGTATCAAGGGCGTGGGCAGGAAGGTCATTTAATCTCTTAGGGAATGAGAATGGCAGCTTACCCGATGGGTTAACCTCACCGAACAGAACAGATGCAATTGCGCTACCTGCCTCAGAGCCTAGGTACCACGCTTGCACAACAGCAGGAACGCTATCTAACCACGGCATAGCCACTGCATTACCAGAGATATTTACAAATATCACCTTATCATTTACCTTAGATAGCTCGCTAAGTAGTCTATCTTGGGTATATGGAAGTTCAAGGCCTGCACGGTCAGAGTCTTCGCAATCTTGGTGTGCTGCCTTATTTAGACCACCAACGAAGATAACATAATCAGCCGACTTAGCCATCTCTACAGCCTCTGCAATTAGCACATCCTCCGAGCGGCTCTCGCTAAGGTCTTGCTTAGCCTTAACACCATTATACTCGCCAGTTGGATCACCAACGTAGCCCCTTGCGTAGCTAACCTCACCTCTATCACCCACAAGGGCAGTGATACCCTCGATTGGTAGAGTTTCATATCTAGCCTTTAGTGATGAGCTACCACCACCTACTGTCATCATCTTAATTGCATTCTCACCAACTACTAGCACCTTTGTAGAGCCATCAAGTTGGATTGGAAGTACTGCATCTTCATTCTTTAGAAGTACGATACCTTCCGAAGCGATACGATTTGCAGCCTCGCTATGTGCCTTGCTACCAAACGAACCGAAAGGTTTGTTCTGGTTCATTGCAGTGCGGAATCCTAGGCGTAGCACGTTACGCACCTTATCATCTAGCTCCTTGGTTGAGTACTCACCACTCTCGATAAGCGCGCGGTATGGATCTGCTAGGTAGTAGTTATCATAGGCATTACTAGCACCATTCTTCAGACCATCTGTCCACGAACCGAACTCTAAATCAAGTCCATTCTCTACAGCCATTCTAGTTGTGTGTACACCACCCCAGTCTGAGATAACTGCGCCATCAAAGCCCCACTCCTCACGTAGGATTCTCTGAATTAGGATCTCGTTATATCCTGCGTGCTCATTGTTATATAGGTTATATGCACCCATTATTGCCCAAGCACCACCCTTCTGAACTGCTGCCTTAAATGCAGGTAGGTAGATCTCATATAGTGCACGATCATCTAGAACTATATTACTTGTATGGCGATTGAACTCTTGGTTATTTAGTGCATAGTGCTTAACACACGCTGCAACGCCATTCTCCTGCACACCGATAACGTATGGTACTACCATCTCCCCTGCTAGGTATGGATCTTCGCCCATATACTCAAAGTTACGGCCATTAAGCGGAGTACGATAGATATTCACACCCGGTCCTAGTAGCACATCCTTCTTTCTATAGCGTGCCTCCTCGCCAATCGAACGGCCATATAGAAGTGACATATCACGGTTCCAAGTTGCTGCAAGAGCCGTAAGGGCTGGGTATGCAGTACACGAGTCCGAGGTCCAAGCTGCCTGCTCCCACTCATCCCAAAGCACCTCTGGGCGGATACCGTGAGGGCCATCTGTCATCCATAGCTCCGAGATACCTAGACTAGGTACACCAGCAGAGCTAAACTTAGACTGTGCGTGAATAATATCTAGCTTCTCCTCTAGGGTCATTCTACTTAGGGCATCCTCTACTCTCTCCTCTAGCGGTGCACTAGGGTCCTGATACTTAGGTAGCGACTCTTGAGCCGCTACACTAAGTGATACAAGAACTAGAAGTGCCGAAATTGATCTTTTAATCATCTTATTTCTTTTTCAATTAGTTAAGTTTTTGAACTGAGATCTTAGCCTTATTAACTGGGTAGTTATCGCTAAGGTCAATTATAAAGCGGTAGCGTGCGCCCTCCTCTAGTGGAGCAGCCGAGGCATCAACTAGGTTGATATTACCACCATTATTTGTCATCTTAGGTTCGCCACTAAAGTCAAACTCAGCGTTGTCTGTAGTAAATTCACCACCCCAACCATCTTGGTGGAAGAACTTAAAGTCTAGCCAGTCTCTCTGAAGTGTTATGCCGTTAGGTGTCGATCCTTCGGTCTTAGTACCAGCAGTTACAGTTACGTGGAATACCTTTGGTGATACCTCAGCTACGCAGTATCCGCTACCCGGATTCCAACCCGGCTGGTAGTCACAACTTGGTTTGCCTAGATTGTAGCCTAGCACCCAAATCGCACCACTACCACTCTCAGATAGTACTTCGTGGTCACCATCGATTGCAGTTAGACGCTTAACGGTGATACTTTGATTCTTTAGGTTTACAAAGAAGCGATATACGCCGCTTACCGCAGTGAATTCAAATGAACTCTCGCCCGAGGCAGTTAGGTAGTCCTCGTCGACAAATAGAGACTCTAACCCTATGATATCCTTAGTCTCAAGGATCTCACCTTGCGATACATTTAGGTCTACTTGGTATAGGTCATCGCCTGCAATTTCGAGTGATTCACCGCCAAAACGCATATCTACAAATGGAGAGAACTCACCAGTCTTGATATCTACTGTAACATCATAATCACCAGCCGCTAGGTTACTAAAGCTGATATAGTCTGCGCCAAATGGAACTACCTCTCCACTGCTCATACCCCAACTAATCTCATTACCATTTGCAGTAGTAGGCTGTGCAACTACCTTCGCCTTGAACTTTTGAGCAAATGTAGAGTTAACAGTGTACTTAGTAGTACCATCTACCTGCGCCATAGCTAGCTCCGACCCATCCTCTAGCACTAGAGAGATATCTGAGTAGTCTGCATATGTGATAGCAACTGGCTTATATACAGTATCGGTAACGTTACCGATATTAGTAGAGATAATCTCCAGCTCGGCAGTACCCTCTGGATTATTCTTAATAAATGGAACAAGGATATTGAATGAGTAGTCACCATTCTCCTTAGTTCTAATAGTCTCTTGGCTTACCTCAACCGCACCATAGCGAAGAGTCGCCTTGATGGTTGATAGTGGTACTGAGTTATCTGCAACAGATGCTGCAACTAGTAGTGAGTCGCCGAAGTTTGCCGATGATGCAACCTCCACGCTCTTTAGCTCAGGAAAGCCCTCGCCCTTATACTTATAGCCCGACTCCTTCTGGCAACTTGCCACTGCAAGGAGTGATGCAGCTAATAGAAATATCTTTTTCATTTTCTTTTCTTTTTATTGATTTACTTTTCATTAAAGAGCGAATCTAAACGATGCGATGCTCTCTGGTGCAAATGATACAGTGAACGAACGGTTCTCAACTTGGAACGTTACATTATCGATCTGATCCTTACTTTCATTAACCACTACAACTGCATAGGAACCATCTGGGTTAAGGGCAGCTGTGTAGTGAAGGCCACTGTGCGAGAACTCTGAGATTCCGATACGTACTGCACCCGGCTTGATCACCTTCGACATATGGGCGATATTGTAGTAGTGGCTCTGACGATCGATAGTCTTATAGTCTGCCGAGCTAATATCCACCACACCGTAGCAAGTTGTACAACCACCATCTGGGCGATTAGGGCCACGGTTGCTATCTAGCATAAGGTTCCAAACAATAACGTTCTTCGAGAAGTTATTTACCGAACCGATAAATACATCTTTCATATTCCAAAGCAGGTCGCCCGAGAATCCCGAACCCCAAGTGCCGATTGACATCTCTGTGAAGTATAGGTTCTTATCTGGGTATGCACTGTGCACTCTACCCATCTCCGATACATTACCACCATAAGCGTGGTAAGCCGCACCATCTACATACTTCGATGCCTCGCTATCTCCGTAGATATTCATAGGATAGCCCTGCTCCTCTTCGATATTATCGTAGTTGAAGTTATGGTCAAAAGCTAGGATCTTAGCTGTGATATTATTAGCCTCGAATGCAGGGCCTAGAGCTGTTTTGATAAAGTCTCTCTGCTCTCTCCAACCCATATACATAGATGCTGAGTTACCACGGTTTAGAGGTTCGTTCTGAATAGTGATAGCATCGATGGTGATATTATGCTTTGCCATCTCCTCGATCCAACGAACGAAGTATAGTGCATACTCATCGTAGTGGTCAGGATTCAGGTGGCCACTCTTCCACGAGAAGTGAGGCGCCTTGCTCTGTAGATCCGATACCTTCATCCACTGAGGTGCAGTCCAAGGTGAACCAAGGATCTTAATATCAGGGTTGATAGCTAGTATCTCGTGAAGCACTGGTATAAGGTCACGAGTATCATATTCGTGTAGTCTCCACTCACCCTGTACATCCTCGCAGGTGTACTCATCTAGCGAGAAGTCCGAACATCCAATCGAGATACGAATCGATGATGAACCTAGACCAGTAGTTGGGTGAAAGACCTCATTTAGGAATGCTGTGCGATCCTCTTGACTCATCTTCAGCAGGTTATACGCTGCCGAACCTGTAATAGCCGAACCAAAGCCCTCAAGGGTCTGATACTTAGTTGCAGGGTCAAGGGTAATGGTATTTGGCGACATAGAGCTACCCTTATCGAAGTTTAGCACCTCTGTGTCAAATAGTCTTGCCTTATTCGCTGTGGTTACATAGTACTCAACGTCCGATACTACTGTTGGCTCCTCTGGATTCTCTTCGCCACCACCAGTGACCTTACTACCGCTAGTACATCCGCACGATAGCATAGATAGTGCTAGTGCTGAAAATATAATCTTATTTGTTACTTTCATCTTTATCTTAAATTAAAAATAGTGCTTAATAACCCGGGTTCTGCTCTAGGTTAGGGTTCTTATCGATCTCTGTCTGTGGAATTGGATAGACAAGGTAGTCCTGAGTTAGTGTAGACATCGGTAGACGACCACTATCACGGCTATTTAGAGAGTTCATCACATCGTAGATAACTGGGTCGCTATCCGTTGTATTTCTCACTAGGTCAAACCAACGCTGTCCCTCGAATGCAAGCTCCAGACGGCGCTCATTTAGCACTGCATGCTTCATTGCGTGTGCATCGCCAGTAATCGAAGCCTCTAGCTCCTCTAGGCCAACACGAGCTCTAATTCTATTTACATCCTGCGCTGCACCGCTTAGGTCACCAAGCGCTACCTTAGCCTCGGCACGAAGAAGGATAATATCGGCTAGACGAATCTTAATAATAGAGTTTGCATTTGAACGTGTCTTGTACATAAATGCGTAGCTCGATGATGGGTAGTAGTTGCTCCAAGGAGCTTCGGTAATGACAATAGACTGATCCTTACGCACTCTATCGCCCTCTCTATCAAACGCATTGATAAGGTCGCGTGATGGTGTACACCACTTAGCCCAATCTAGCGGCTGAGGAGCAAGTTCATTGATATAGAACATCATCCACACCCAGTTACCACTTGCAGCAGTATAGATCGATTCGAAGATAGACTCAGAGGTGTTTCTTCCGCCGAAGTCATCGCCCGCCTCGTTGATCGAGAATAGAGTTGCGTAGTTATCTACAAGCGAGTAACCCATTCTCTCTACCATATCGGCATACTCAATAGTCTTAGAGTAGTCCCTTAGGTATGACTTCTCAGCATAGGTCTTTGCAAGTAGTGCCGCTGCAACACCCTTAGATAGTACAGCCTTATTGCTAGGATCTACATCTGGCGCGTGCTCTAGTGCAAACTCTAGATCCTCTACAATCTGCTTAAATACACTATCGGCTGGCTTACGAGCAGGATAAAGTAGTGGGTATACCTCCTCGATATTCTCACTAGTGATGGTCGGAGGCTCAGTGGTTACCACTGGCACATCGCCCCAAAGTAGAGTTAGGTAGTATAGTGACCAAGCACGGTATACCATAGCCTCTGCCTTCCAACTTGTACGCTCTGCCGCTGAGAGTGTATTGTCTGGCACTGCATCGATATTACAGATAATCTGATTTGCAACTGTAACTTTACCTAGGTAGTTATTCCAGTCACGAGTGATGTTCTTATTGCTCGACTGCTGAGTCTGCTGCTCAATAGATGTAATCTCCGCACCAGTAGTACCACAGTATGAGTTATCTGCGTGGGTATCTGTATTGGTAAGTAGGTCAAGGTAGCCACCCTCTTGGTCGCCACGAATCGCCTCATACATATTGTCATAGACTGCCTTCATCTCGGCTTTAGTAGCGTACTTTACGCTATCTGAGCCCTCTGAACCACTTGCTGGCTCACTTGGTTGCGACACTGGAACGTAGTCCAGAGTACAAGAGCTAAGGCTTAGGAGTGCACCTAGCGCAACCACTGTATATTTAAAAGTATTTTTCATTATTTTGACTAAAAATGAGTTTATTAGAAAGTGATATTAATACCAACTACGTATGAACGTACCTGAGGGTATGAACCCCAGTCGATACCTTGAACCATTGCATTACCACCCCACTGGTTAACCTCAGGGTCGAAGCCGCTATAGTTTGTAAGTGTAAATAGGTTGTTTGCAGTGAAGTATGGTTGAAGGCGAGTGATACCAATACGCTCAAGACCCGGAGTCTTGAAGTCGTAAGATAGAGTCACTGCCTTTAGGCGGATATAGCTACCATCCTCTACAAAGCGAGTTGAGTTCACAAGGTTCTCAGTAGTACGAGATGCCTTAGGCATATCTGTAATCTGACCCGGAGTAGTCCAGCGGTCAAGCACTGCAGTTGATTGGTTATTACCATTGTACATACCTTCTGTCTCGATTCTCGATGCGTTGTAGATATCATTACCTACTGAGCCGGTGAAGAATAGATCTAGCGAGAAGCCCTTATATCTAAAGTTGTTATTAAAACCAAATGTAAAGTCTGGGTTAGGGTCGCCGATATAGGTCTTATCGCTCTCATTAACACGACCATCACCAGTAATATCTTTATATACGATCATACCAGTCTCAGGGTCAACGCCCTCAGAGATATACCCCCAGAACATACCTAGTGGTTGACCCGGAGCTAGGCGTACTAGATTCTCAGATACTGCCTCAGAGGTCTGAGCAGTTGTGTAGATCTGTTGAAGTTCTAGCGCCTCAAGGCGGTTACGGTTAAATGACATCGATAGGTTCGAAGCCCACGAGAAGTCCTCATTCTCGATAACACGAGCATCGATCATAAACTCAATACCACGGTTCGACATCTCACCCTCGTTTCTTAGGATCGAGCTAGCAATAGCAGTCGATGGAAGTGGCACGTGCATAAGTAGATTTGTGGTGTACTTATAGTAAGCATCAATAGTAAGGTTTACTCTTGACTTGAATAGAGAGACATCAAGGCCTAGGTTATACTGTGAGGTAGTCTCCCAAGTAAGGTCTGGGTTGCTCATATTAGCCACTGAAAGTGTTGGTAGTGCATTCTCCATACCCGGGCGTGTCCAGTCCTGACGGTTGTAGTTATAGAGCTGCATCCAGCCGTAGTCACTTACACCCGATTGGTTACCAGTCTGTCCCCAACCACCACGTAGTTTAAGGTCCGATAGCCAAGATGAAGCGTCTGTCATAAAGTCCTCAGAGCTGATTCTCCACGCTGCCGAAACCGATGGGAAGTAACCCCAACGGCCGCTAGGCGCAAACTTCGAGCTACCGTCCGCACGGAAGTTAGCCGATACGATATACTTGCCATCAAAGCTATAGTTAGCCCTTGCAAATAGCGACATAATACCCCACTGCGACTGTGAAGTCCAAGCATTCTGCTCAACCTTATTACCTGCATTACCAGTAATGATAGAGCCGTCGATATAGTGAGTAGTGTTTTGGTACGAACCGAACCAATTAGAGGTTGTCCAAGATGTACCAGCCATCGCATTGATTGCGTGCTTTTCGTCGATAATCTTATCATAAGTAAGTACATTATCCCAAGTAACAACTGTGTTCTGCGCACGGCTGTCAGATGAGCTACCATATAGCTGACGGCCATATGCACTCTCCTTAGGATCTAGGAATGTAGTATTAATAGAGTGCTCTCTATCTAGCGAGAATGAACTCTTTAGCTTAAGCTCTGGAATAAATGTAATCTCACCACTAATGCTACCAATCAGGCGATTATATCTATTGCGGTTGTCGTCTGTACGTGAGATATTCTCTACTGGGTTGGTGATATTCGCACCGTAGAAGTTATTGTAGAATTGACCCGGGTTCTCAGGATCCCAAATCGGAGCGTAAGTAGGGGTATTGATAACCGAAAGTATTACACCACCACGGTTAGAACCCGTACCAGTAATGATATCTGTGCTCTCAGTATCTGAGTAGGTTAGGTTTGCAGATAGTTTGAACCAATCCTTAACTTGGCTCTCAACGTTACTACGGAAGTTATAGCGCTTGAAGAATGGGCCATTTACAACACCCTGCTCATCGGTATAACCTGCAGAGATATAGTAGCGGCTCTTATCATTACCACCAGAGATAGATAGTTGGTAGTTTTGAGTAAGTGCATCACGGAATGTCTCATCGAACCAATCTGTTTGGTCTGTTAGGTTCTGTGGAAGCGAGATAGCACCTAGCTCATTCATAAGGTCGGTGTACTGCGCTGCATTTAGCGATTCGATTCTATTTGAAACTTGCTCGATACCTACGTACGAAGAGAAGTTGATCTGAGCCTCACCACTGCGACCATTCTTTGTGGTGATAAGTACAACACCATTTGCCGCGCGTGAACCGTAGATAGCCGCCGAAGAGGCATCCTTTAGGATCTGAAGCGATGCGATATCGTTTGGCGATAGGAAGTCGATATTCGATACTGGCACACCATCTACAACATATAGAGGGTCATTGCTAGCAGTAACAGATGAGTTACCACGAACACGTACAACCATACCACTACCCGGCTGACCACTTGGGCTCAGTACCGATACACCAGCAGCCTTACCCTGAAGCGCCTCCGCTGCATTTACGATTGGGCGCTCATCGATATCCTTAGTAGATACAACCGATACTGCACTAGTTAGGTCCTTCTTGCGAACTGAACCGTAACCGATAACTACGACTGTCTCAATATCCTCGGCGTCTGCTACCATAGTTACATCTATATTAGTACGCCCTGCTACTACCTCTTCGATAGTTGTCATACCCACATATCTAAATACTAGGGTATCGCTAAGCGAACAGTTGATAGTGTAGAGTCCATCAAGGTCAGTAATTGTACCATTGATGTTTCCCTTAACGTTGACAGTTGCGCCAACCATTGGAAGATTGTTTTGATCCGTAACGACCCCCTTTACAGTACTCTGCGCATAGAGCGTAACAGAGCTTAGAACCATAAAGCTGACCACTAAGAATCGCTTAAGTAGATTTTTGTTCATGTTAGTTTAATTTATTGTGTTATTTTTTGTAATTTTACACAGTGCAACTGCATGGCTGCGACTCGAACTAAAACAAAGTTATGATTCGAGTTATTTTATTTAGTGTCCGTGTGGCATTATGTAGAAAAATAGAGGGAATATTTTTAGTTATTTTGTTGATTACTAAGAATAATCAACAAAATAGACAGTGAATTAATGTAGAAAAATATAGGGTTTATGTAGAACTATGTAATTGTTATTTTTAATAAAAATGTAATATTACAGCCATTTTATTTAACAACAACCCTGATATTTATAAATAAAATTAAATGATATGAGGAGAGTGAACCTATTTAGAGTAATATTGGGAGGAATTATCTTTTTTTACTCCTCAGCTACATATGGAGCAAATCAAGAGATAGAGAAGCTATCAATCAGGCTCGACAAAGCTATCGAGAGCAGAGAGACTATCTATAAAGATCGCCTAAAGGAGGTAGAAGTGCTAAAGGATCTAGCATCTAAATTCAAGGATGACCCTATTCAACTCTACACTATCAATGAGAGTATAGCGCAACAGTATGCAACACTCCAATTCGACTCTCTAATCAAGTATCTACGGTATAATATAGATATAGCCGAGGAGCTAGGCGATATAGGCCGTATTAATAGCAGTAACATATCCCTTGCCCTTAAGTATGGAACGGCAGGCTACTATAACGAAGCACTGGATATCCTAAACCATAAGCTAGATACAACTCGCCTAGATACAGAGTTAAAGAGTCTCTATAACTTCACTCTATATAGAATATATGACCAGCTGGCATCATACTCACCAGAGGAGAGCTACCTAAGGGAGTATCTACACAAGAGAGAGGTCTATGGCAAGAGAGTTACCCATCCCGAACTACTACCCCAATTTCTGGCTGCGGAGTTTAGGCTATCCTACGAGCTAAACTATATTAGCTGGGAGAGCGCAAAGAGCTACGCCTTAGAGCTCACCCAAAGGCACTCAGAGCAGGAACACACCTATGCCTTAGCGGCGTACTTTGTGGCACTGATCTCTAGATTGCAGGGTAATGAGCAGGAGAATCTAGAGTGGTTAATGCGCTCTGCAATTACAGATATTAGGTTAGGAATTAGAGATAACACCGCACTCCACGAAGTTGCCAATGACCTACTAGAGGCTAATGACATCGAACGTGCTATGGCATATATACGCGTGGTACTAGACGATGCTAAGTACTTCAACTCACGCCTAAGACAGTGGCAAGATGCAAAGGTAGGCTCGGAGATCGAGCAGGCGTACAATGAGTACGCAACAGAGCTATCAATGATGCGTAATATAACTACGACTATTATTGCGCTATTCGTAGTACTAGCTACTCTGGTTGCCATTAAGATCTCTAGGCAGGCATCTAAGCTAAAGAGTGCAAAGGCGAAGCTAGAGGTTGCTAATAATGATATCAAACTAAATAATGAGGCGCTAAAGCACACTAACGAAGAGCTAAAGAGCATAAGCGCAAAGATCCAAGAGTCTAACACTGTTAAGGAGGAGTATATCGGCACGTTTATGGCTATATGTTCTCAGTATATCGATAGGATTATATCCAATCGTAAACATATTTCTAAGCTCGTCAGGGATGGTAATCTTACTGAACTAAAGAGAGAGTATATCACCGATAAGGTGAGTGATAATAGCGAAATTGAGAACTTCTATAGACTCTTTGATGAGGTCTTCTTAAATCTATACCCAACATTCGTAACGGAGTTGAACTCCCTACTTGGTGACCACGCTAAGCTAGAGCCTAAGGGTGAAGGGTCGCTCAATACGGAGCTACGTATATTCGCAATGATACGTCTAGGTATCACTGATCTACAGAAGATCTCCACACTACTTAGGTACTCTATGAGCACTATCTATAACTATCGCTCGAAGATCAAGAATGGCGCTACGTGCAATAAGGAGGAGTTTGAGATGCGTATCAGAACGATAGGTACGTTTAATATTCCTGAGTAAGGTTTAGGTGCGCCCACGCAAACGGGATGTTTTATTGTTCTAATTTAACTTTACTAGTGCAAACTAAACCATGGAAAACGAAGTTTTCCCCCGCCCGCGGGACGCGGAAAAAAAGAAAAAAGTAAGTGAGCCTGAAGGGCGAACGAATCCAAATCAAAAAACAAAATGGTTGGGGCGAAGCCCAACTATTTT
>CAYJFH010000064.1:0-12071 GCA_964369485.1 uncultured Rikenellaceae bacterium
ACCAACACTCCGTGAGCGTTGCGAAGTGTACCGATATTGTAAGAGAATCCGTGCACACCCTCGTCCGCTATGCGCTTGATTAGCTCAGGATTCTCAACCACGGTGTAGCGAGCCACCTGAAAATTACCCCACGATGGTGACCAACGTGCTGCATCCAAAATTGCATCCATCGTCTGGCGTGCTACCTTCTCGGCTTTGTACTTACGAACGCTGCGGCGCTCCTCGATCATCTTAATTGCTTCCATTTTTTTATGCTTTTTAATTGTTTAATTTCGATAGTGCAAAGATAGAGCCATATTTTGAGATGGGAGTTGTATGTAAATTGGTTTATATTGTTGATTTATGGGGAAATTAGGTAGTAATTAGCACTTTTATGTAGTAATTATGTCTGATACGCCAATTTTATTGCATAAAAAAGGAGCGAAAATCTCGCTCCTTTTTTCTATTTACCTATATAGTGTACCTTTTCAGGCTTCCACTTATCCTTTACGATCTGCTCCCCATCGGGATAGCCCATCATAATGATATTGAATGGAACAAGTTTTTCTGGTACATCGAGCAACTCTCTTAGGGTTGCAACTCTATCCTCGCCGGGATATACTCCGCACCATACAGCTCCAAGTCCAAGAGCGTGTGCGGCAAGTAATATATTCTCCGTAGCTGCCGAAACATCCTGCACCCAATAGCGAGGTTCAATAGGGAATGCCTCCGAGGGAACACCACAGACAATAATGGCAAGCTCTGCAATCTCATTCATCGGTGCGGCATATTGAGTCACACGATTCATCTGCTTGATGAGATTTGTGTCACGCACCACATAGAACTCCCAAGGCTGGCGGTTACCAGCTGTAGGTGCTGCCATTGCTGCCCTTAATATCTCCTCGACAACCTCTTTAGATACCCTCTGTGAGGTGTAGCTACGTACAGAACTTCGAGTCATTATACTCTCTATTGCAATCTCACTTTCGCTCTTGGCTGTAGTTTGAGTCTCTGTAGGTTGTGGCCTCTGAAGTAATAGATTAATAGAGAGAACTAGCACCGTGAGTGATAGCAGTAGTGTTAAGGCTATTATAGTTCTTTTTGTCATGGCTACCACTTATTATAGTGAATCTTCTCTGCGTCCCACTTCTTCTTTGGCTTTGGCTCGGAGTTTGGGTAGCCTATAGCAATAATACATAGTGCAGTAACTCCATCGGGTAGATCAAAGAGCTCCTTAGCACTACTCTCAAGTTGGGCGTGTGGGTGCACGGTTGTCCATACTGCACCTAGTCCTAGGGAGTGTGCGGCAAGTAAGATATTCTGTGCTGCGGCTGAGCAGTCTTGGTACCAATATATCGAACCGTCACCATCTCCATCACTGTGACCTGCTACAACTATAGCAGCCTTTGCACCTGCAAACATCTTCTTGCTCTTTGCTATCTGATCGAGAACCTCACGATCTTCGACAACTATAAACTCCCACGGTTGTTTATTAGCACCACTTGGTGCCGCCATACCTGCACCAACCAGCTCCATTAGCACCTCTCTTGGAACCTCTCTACTGCTGTAGCTCCTAACAGAGGATCTCTTATGGATAGCTTCAATAACTTCATTTGGATAGTCTTGCGCCGATGCATATGGCATAGCTGTAAGGGTTAGGAGTAGGGCGGTGGTAGCCCATAGGATCTGTTTAATCATAGTTCTATTATAATTTAGGGGTTAGATATTTGTGTTCTACAAATATAGTACAAAAACATTAGAAGCAGGGTGTATGGTTGTTGGTTTTTCTTGTAAATATATTGGTTTTGTGCGGTATTAATAGCAAATCATTTGGCAGATTGCCTATAATACTGCTATATTTGCCACTATAAAGTAACCATATTTTAGATAAATGGAAACACGCTCCCTTAGTCAGATGTTTGAGATCGAAGTTGTAGAACTAGATCAGTGGTCTCGACGCCCCTACCAAAATAACTTCTTTGAGATTGTTTATGTTGAGAGTGGGCACGGCACTCAATGTATTGCAGGGGTTGAGTTTGAATACTCCTCAGGCAATATCTTTCTGCTACCTCCGCTCAATTGCCACTCATTTGCTATCGATGAACCATCGAGGTTTATATTTATAAAGTTCCTCGACAACTTCTTCCTGCACGGTGGCGCAGGTGTAGATTATAAGGGGTGGTTTGATAGCATTTCGTATATCCTCGCCAACTACAATCGTGTGCCGGGGGATATAATATCGTCGGAGAGCGAGCGCAGATATATAATCAGTACAATTCAGGCGATTGTAGCGGAGTATCTCGCACGAGATAGCTACTCTAATAATATTGTTTCGGGAATGATGGTCTCGATTTTGAACCTCTTAGCACGTAATATTGAGAGAAAATTTGCAGATAATATTACCCAGAGAGATAGTCGTTTCAACGCCCTTCTACGCTATATTAATAGTAACTTGATGGATGGTGAATTGCTCAAAATCTCAGCCCTTGCCGAAAAATTCGGAATATCGAAGAGCTACTTTTCGGAGTACTTTGCCAAGAATGCAGGTGTGAAGCTATCGGAGTATATCCTAAAGGCGAAGTTAAAGCTTGCCGAAACCTATATTTTACATACAGATAATTCGCTCAAAGAGATTGCCTATTCACTTGGCTTTACCGACTCATCGCACCTCAGCAATGCCTTTAAGAGGCACTATTCGATGACCATCGGTGAGTTCAGGGAGCGTAGTTCATCACTCTGTAGGGATAATTATTTAAAAATATCCTAAAATTACAACCTGAAACAAAATCAATTGTCGACAGCTTAATTAAGTTAATTATTTATGAAATCGTTATCACTTCACTACATATTTGCAATAGTACCCTTTCTGATAGTTATAGTCTTCTATAAATTCAAATTTGTGCCTCTATTGCCTGAAGTGTTTATTGCTTTAATAGTTATTTGGGCACTACTCTATATGCCATTTCTCAATGGTCGTAGGCTATACATAAAGGGTCTTATCTCAAAACCTAAATTTATATATAACCTTCCTTTTAAGTGGGAATGGTTTGTGGAGGTCTATTTTAAGAAATAACCTTTTTTAGAATGCTGTCATTGATCCACAGAAAATAGTCTAAACCTTACTCTAACTCTCTAATAACTCTACAAGGATTTCCTACGGCAAGAACCCCTGCTGGGATGCTCTTTGTAACTACACTCCCTGCACCAATAGTAGTGCCGCTGCCGATGGTAACTCCGGGTAGAATAGTGACACCGCCGCCGATCCAAACACTATCCTCGATAGTTACGGGGCGGGCATACTCTAGCCCTGCATTGCGCCTCTGTACATCGAGAGGGTGGCCAGCTGTATATATCGCACAGTTTGGGGCAATAAATACATTACTGCCGATAGTTACCTTTGCCCCATCTAGGATAGTTAGGTTATGGTTGGCGTAGAAGTTATCGCCAACCTCAATATTATAGCCATAGTCGCACCAAAAGTTTGGCTCAACTGTAATGTCCTTAGAGCACCTCCCTAGTATCTGTTGGAGAAGCTCTAGCCTCTCTTTGCTCTGCTCTGGGGCTAGGTTATTATACTTAAAGCATAGAGACTTACAGTGCGCACGCTCGCTGAGTAGTTGCGGATCGTAGTTTGCATCGTATATCTCGCCACTGAGCATCTTCTCCTTTTCGGTCTTCATCTCTAGTTAGTTGGTTTTAGGTCTGCAAAGCAGTATGAATATACATTAACCGTACCATCTTCGAGGCCAATTTCGTGGCTCTCTATAAATGGCTCGCCTATGGAGTAGGCAACGGGATAGTTGAATATAGGGCCATCGAAGCAGAAGGTGTGGTACTCTCCATTTTCGCCATTTACATCGACACCATCGGGAAGTGAGGATATAAACTCACTATCGATAACTCTGCCAATCGCCTCAATGCCAAGTCCGTTCTTCTCGGTTGTAACTATAGCGGTCTTTATACCAGAGGCTAGGAAGCTCTCCATAATCTCCTCGGTGGTTCTGCCCCATAGCGGTTCTACGACCTCAATGCCGTGTGGCTTTAGGTTATCCTCTCTGTGCTTTAGTATATCCTCGAGGAATATATCGCCAAAGATAAAGTGAGTAACACCAAGTGACTTAAAGTGGTTAACTGCCTCCTCCATAGTTCTATTGTAGCTCTCCATTGTACCCTTTGGTTGCAGATCGACAATATATAGAGGTATGCCGATACTCTCTGCCTGCGCCTCGAGTAGTTCGAGTGGTATGCGGTGCATTGTGGAGTACTTAGTATCTCTGTTGATAGTTGTAAGTAGTGCTATGATTTCGTACTCATTTGACTCTATTGCTCTTAGTAGTGCGTGGGCTGAGTCCTTGCCGCCACTCCAGTTAAATACTGCCCTTTTCTTTTCCATATAATTATCTTATTTTAACCAAGTTGCTCTCTTCCAAATATACTCAAATGGGCCGTGAGAGAATCTACTCATCCACCACCTGCAGGCTAGTAACTGTATTGTAAATAGAGCTACGCCTACTAGAAAGCTGTATGTAATGCCCAGTGAGGCGTATAGACCTAATCCCCAGTGGTAGAATATAAATGCGCCTGCAAGGCTTTGAGTTAGGTAGTTCGTCAGGCTCATTCGGCCATATGGTATTAGCACATTGAGCATTGAACGTAGTCTGTGGCTATTGTAGTAGGATATGACTATTGCCGCTACTAGTATAACCATAAATGAGAAGTTCGTAAGGGACTTTAGTACTAGGTGTAGTGACTTTCTGGTCTCAGGATTTGCGATATACTCAGAGCTCATCATATCAGTAAGTCCACTTAGAGGGAAGTAGCAGAGTGCCGCAATTGCGATAGCTCTATACCAGAAAGTTAGCTTTTCTTTGAGTAGTAGACCACCTCTACCTACTAACATTCCGAGGATAAATAGAGCGGCTGATTGGAAGAATCGAGCATTATCCCACGCCCAAGCAAGGCTAGCGAGTTGTCCCTCCCATAGATTTACCTTTGCCATCTCTAGGAATGTGCCTCCGCCCTGTGCGTAGTTCGCAGCCGCCCAATAGGCGTTAGTATCGAGCGAAGGAACGGTAAAGTCGGAGTTGAATATGGAGATTACTGCATATATGATATGTAGTGGTTGGAGTAGTAGGGTCGTTCCGATGATTAGCAGCCACTTAGTGCTCAGACGGCAGGTAAGGGGCAGGATAAAGCCTACAATAGAGTATAGCACCAACACCTCGCCAGTGAAGAACATAGCGTTGAGGTTTCCCAGCAGGAATAGTAGAGTGAGCCTCCAACAGAACCTTAGCCTAAAGTCCTTACCTCGCAGCTGTTGGTTTCTGTCTTGGATATAGAAACTAAAGCCAAAGAGTAGCGCAAAGATAGCATAGGCCTTGCCAGCAAAGGTAAAGAATAGACCATCCCAAATGGTGCTATCTGTGAAGTTCAGCAGTGCGCCCTGCGTCGAGGTATCGGGGTAGGAGTAGAAGTTAAAGTGCTCTATTGCGTGCAGTAGAATGATTGCAAGCACTGCCACGCCACGTAGCACATCGGCAACCTCAACTCTAGCTAACTTTTGGTTAAGTTGGTTCATAGGTGTAGCAAAGTCTAATATTTAACTATATATCTTCTGTAGAAGAGATATATCACGATGATATATACGATTGGGCTTATGTAGTTGTTGAATTGGAAACCATATTCAATCTCTGTATGGTAATTCATTTGATAATACCAAAGAGAAAGTTCCTTGAGTAACCCTTCACTAGACGTGATAGTGTAGTAGTACAAGTAATTATTTATTATGATAAAAGGCTGACTTATTAGCATGCCTCTAATGCCCCAAAAACCTATAAAATTAGCGATTCTTGGTATTATACCCTTTATGCCACAATAATATTTTAATCTCTTCAAAGGAGTTACTGCATCTTCAGGGTATTCAAGCCTGAATTTCTTTTCACTATAGATAAAGGTTCCAATATAGAGCGCAGCTATAAATAGGCCATGTAATATCATACCCGTATAGTTAAATCCATAATCACGAACAAGCGGATTTACCTCTTGGAAGGGTCCTGAAGCTGATCCTAGGTTATCTCCTAGTACTAAATATGTAGTATAATGATCTAGTACCCTAAATATTAAGAATAGAGTAGTGTAGATAGTTATCTTCTTGTTCATATATTTCCCCCTAAATTTTGAATTTAAAAATTTATTACAAAAATAAGGAAATATTTTAGAGAACCAAACCTTTTATGCCCTAAAGTTGCTTATTCTCGGAGGTGCGCGAGGCTCTTCTGCAGTGCAATTACTGCATACCTCTTTCTCGATATCAGAGTGTTAATTGGAATGCCACTAGCGTCGGAGATTTCCTTGAATGGGATCCCTTGGAGTTCATTTAGTTCAAAGACAGAGCGCTGCTCTAAAGGGAGTGCGCTAAGTGCCCTTTGGAACTCTTCGGCAATCTCCTTGCGCTCGAGCTCGCTTTCGGGGGTGCTGTTCTCTCGAAGTGAGTGGCTTAGTGGAGTGCCTCCCTCTTCGCTATCTTTTGAGCTTAGGGTGTAGGGCATCGACTCCTCACGGCGTTTGCGTGAGCGGTCGATAATTAAGTTACGAGCCACCCTATAGAGCCATCCCGATATACTCTGAATACTCTCACGCTCCTCCTTTGTGGTGAGGTATCGGTAGAATACATCGTGCATAATATCCTCTGCCTCGGAGGTAGAGGATATTTGCGTGGAGATAAATCTCTTTAGAGCGGTGGAGTACCGTTTGAATACTCCCTCGCTCTGCTCTTTGCCACTCTTGCCCATACTTACTCCTTGAAGAGGTGCTCTCGGATATGCTCTGCACGCTGCTCTTTAGACATCCTATGGTCGATAGCTCGCTGCTTTATCCCCCCGAAGCCACCAAAGAGTATGCGACAGAGGGCTAGAAGTCCCAAGGCTTGAAGGTAGGTAATTACACCGAGCCCGAATATTGAAGTAATTACGGCGTTCCATAGTAACATTACCGCTAGGGCTGCCAGAGCAACCATTCCAAGGAAGGCAATAGGCCTCCATATATTTTTTTTCATATTCATTATAGTTTTTTAAGCTAGTTTCAGTACGATAGCCTCAAAGTTACACATTTTTTTTACGCACTTGCCACATCCAACGCAATTGTCAAAGTTTACAACCTTTGCCCTCTTCTTCTCCATAGCAAATACCTCCATCTTACACTTCTTTACGCACTTGCCGCACCCAACGCAGTTGTCACTCAGAACGGTGAGTGACTTCACCTCTTTACGCTTCTTAAACTTCATCTTTAATCTATGTATTACATTCATAACTCTCTTTTTTAGTAGTAAATTGTGAGCAATATCGCCCCTTATTACTATAGTAGACGAATAGGTGGGAGATATATTTTAAACCAGAGAGATTTTTTTTAGATGATGTGTATAGCAAAAAAATAGGGTTCCCGTAGTTAAACGAGAACCCTATTAATATTATGGATTGAGTATAGCTTATTTAGATACTCTCTCAAGCCATTTAACCATAGCAAGCATAGTGATCATCGAAAGTAGACACGCTACTACGAATACTGACCAAGTAGCCCACTGTGGAAGTACTTCGTAACAGATTGTACCGATGAATAGTAGTTGGTTACCAACTGCTGTTGCACCAAGCCACATACCCTGCATACGACCTTGAAGGTGTGGAGGAGCAACTTTCGATACGAATGAGATACCTAGTGGAGAGATAAATAGCTCTGCAATAGTTAGGATGAAGTATGTTCCGATAAGTACGAATGGAGATGCTAGTTCGAATGGAGCACCCGACTTCATAACGTCATAATCAGGTAGGTTTAGTGAACCTAGAGTCATAACTGTGAAACCAAGAGCAGCGATAAGCATACCAATAGCGATCTTACGTGGAGTTGAAGGTTCTTTACCCTTAGCCTTAAGCCATCCGAAGATACCGATAACAATAGGAGTTAGGAATACAACGCAGAATGGGTTAACCGACTGGAAGATCTCAGCACCTACGATCTCAACGAAACCAAGGTCAATTCTAATCCAACTTAGGTCTACATAGTCACGAGCATATAGTGTCATAGCAGCACCATTTTGGTGGAATGAGAACCAGAAGAAGATAACTACTGCGAATACAGAGAATAGAGCGTAGATACGTTGTTTGATCTCTTTAGCATCCATAGTAATAGCATTACCTGCCTTTGCAGCCTCAGCAGCCTTAGCAGCTGGATCTGGAAGACGATTTCTATTGCGAAGGTAGATAAGGATAGAGATAATCATTGCAACTGCTGCTGCACCGAATGCGTATTGGAAACCTACGTTGAATACATTTACGTATTGAGAAACAAAGCTGCCAAGATTACCATCAAAACCATTGATAGATACAGTGTTAGCGTACTCTGTTAGGCGAGCTGTGTTCTCAGCTGAGATTGAACCATTAAGGAAGCTGTGGCAAAGCTCAGGAAGTTTAGCTTCGTAAAGGAAACCGTGAGCCTCTAGCCAAAGGTTACGAATTGCAATTGCAATAAGTGGCGCGAACATCGCACCGATGTTGATGAACATATAGAAGATCTGGAAACCAGAGTCACGCTTTTCGCGGTACTGATCGTTGTCATACATCTGACCAACAACCGCTTGAAGGTTACCCTTGAATAGACCATTACCAAAAGCAATTACTAGTAGTCCAAAGCAAGTAAGTGTTAGGTAAAGACCTAGACTAGGTACTGGAGTTGGAGTTGGAATTGCAATTAGAACGTATCCAACAGTCATAAGCACCAGACCCCACATAATGGTCTGCTTGTACTTCTTAGTTTTATCCGCAATCACACCACCAGCAAGCGCAAGAATGTAGATAAGCGCATAGAAGATAGAGTAGATTACAATTGCAGGGGTATCTGCTAGACCAAACTTAGTGGTCAAAAATAGCGATAGAATCGCCATCATAATGTAGAAGCCGAAACGCTCGCCCATATTGGCAAGAGCCGCCCCGACTAATCCTTTAGGGTGTCCTTTTAGCATAGATTTTAGATTTTAGTTGTTATTATTTTGATTGTTTTGTTTTTACGTGCTTATTTATGGGGTGTCCTTGTAAAAAAGTCTACACTTATTTACAAAGATATTAATTCTTTGTGCATTTCCAAAATAATGGATAATTTTATAATCATAAATCGTTAAGTTTTTTAATTGTGTTTGGAAAGAGGGCGTGGATACTCAAAAATTTACTATCTTTGTAATTATATTTTTAAAATAATAAAAACGCAAAAATATGTTTAGTGGAATTGTAGAGGCTATCGCTAAGGTCGTGGCCATCCAAGAAGAGGGCAGCAGCCTTCACCTAACACTTAGTTGCTCATTTACAGATGAGCTACACATCGATCAGAGTATCGCTCACAATGGCGTTTGTTTGACAGTTGTGGCAATCGAGGGCGACACTTACACCGTTACTGCTATTGCCGAGACCCTCGATAAGTCGAATATCGGCGAGTTTAAGGTAGGCGATGAGGTTAACTTAGAGCGCTCGATGCGTCCAGATAAGCTACTCGACGGGCATATCGTCCAAGGCCACGTCGATACTACTGCTAGGTGTCTATCTGTTAAGGAGACCGATGGTAGTTGGTACTTTACATTTAAGTATGAGCCGCAGGATAAGGGCGGATATGTAACTGTAGAGAAGGGCTCAGTTACTGTTAATGGTGTAAGCCTAACGGTTTGCGACTCTAAGCTCGATGAGTTTAGCGTGGCCATTATCCCATATACTTTCGAGCATACAAACTTCCATACCTTTAAGGTAGGGAGCATCGTAAATATCGAATTTGATATTATCGGAAAGTATATTGCACGATTTATGGAGGTACAGCAGCGATAGTATCCCAGAAATTAAATAGATATGGAGGAGTTTGAACTACAGAGCGCATATAGCCCCACGGGCGACCAACCGCAAGCCATCGAAGGGCTTGTGGACCTACTGCAAAGTGGCCATAAGAACTGTGTGCTACTAGGAGTTACGGGCTCGGGTAAGACCTTTACTATGGCAAATGTCATCAAGCAGGTCAACCGCCCAACGCTAATCCTTAGCCACAACAAGACCCTAGCGGCACAGCTATATGGTGAGTTCAAGGCCTTTTTTCCAGATAATGCAGTAGAGTACTTCGTATCCTACTACGACTACTACCAACCCGAGGCATACCTACCTAACTCCGACACATATATTGAGAAGGATCTAGCGATCAATGACGAGATCGAGAAGATGCGACTATCTACAACCTCTACGCTACTGAGTGGCCGCAAGGATGTGATTGTAGTTAGCTCCGTGTCGTGTCTCTATGGTATTGGTAATCCTGAGGATTTTTATGCAAATACTATAACTATTACCAGAGGTCAGCAGATACCACGCGAAAAGATACTCTATCAACTAGTTAATGCCCTCTACTCACGTTCCGATTTAGAGTTCCGTAGAGGTACATTTCGGGTTAATGGAGATGCTATCGATATATTTGTAGCATATGGCGATATAGCCTACCGTATTGTGCAGTGGGGCGATGAAGTGGAGTCACTCCACACTATCGACACCATTAGTGGGGCACGCCTCGATAACCTCGATGAGATAGTGGTTCACCCTGCAACAATATTTGTAACGACCAAGGAGCGCACCTCTGCCGCTGTTAAGCAGATACAGCTCGACCTTGGGCAGCAGATCGAGTACTTTGAGGGTAGAGGTGAGAGCGACTATGCTAAGCGACTAAAGGGTAGAGTAGAGTATGACCTAGAGATGATAAAGGAGATTGGCTACTGCTCGGGTATTGAGAACTACTCTAGGTATTTCGATGGTAGGGAGCCGGGTACACGCCCATTCTGCCTCTTGGACTACTTCCCCGATGATTTTATGATATTTATAGACGAGAGCCACGTTACTATTCCCCAAATTAATGGAATGTATGGTGGCGACTTCTCTCGGAAGAAGAACCTTGTGGAGTTTGGCTTTAGACTCCCAGCGGCAATAGACAACAGACCCCTGAAGTTCGAGGAGTTTGCCGCCATTCAAGATAAGACTATATATGTAAGTGCAACCCCTGCCGACTATGAACTTCGCCGCTCCGAAGGGGCAGTAGTTGAGCAGATTATCCGCCCAACTGGGCTGCTAGACCCCGAAATTGAGGTGCGCCCAACACTTGGGCAAATTGACGACCTACTCTCTGAGATTGAGAAGCGTACGGCCAAGGATCAGCGAGTGCTAGTAACGACCATTACTAAGCGTATGGCCGAGGAGTTTTCGGCATTTTTGGACAAAAAAGGAGTGCGTACACGCTACATCCACTCCGATGTCGATACGATGGAGCGAGTGCAGATTATGGATGACCTTAGAGCAGGCCTATTCGATGTACTTGTGGGTGTTAACCTCCTGCGTGAGGGGCTTGACCTTCCAGAGGTCTCACTAGTGGCAATTATGGATGCCGACAAGGAGGGATTCCTGCGTAATACCCGTTCGCTTACCCAGACCGCAGGGCGTGCAGCCCGCCACCTCGAGGGGCATGTTATTATGTATGCCGATAAGATGACCGCTTCGATGCGAGCAACTATTAAGGAGAGTGCACGAAGACGTGAGAAGCAGATGAACTATAACCGTGAGCATGGAATGGAGCCTCGTGCCGTTGTCAAGGCACTACGTAGTACTATAACTGGCGGAGCATTTAGCTCTGAGGGCTCGCAGCAGGGGCAAGGATCAATAGAACAGAGCCTAGCGACTGCTACCCTTACCGCTAAAGAGCGCACCGAAGCGATAGCTCGTGAGCGTGAAGCTATGGAGCGTGCCGCCGCTGAACTTGACTTCGTAAAGGCCGCCAAGCATCGCGATATAATGCTGGAACTTATTGCAGGACAGTAGGTTGTGGCTCTTAGTTGTAGTCAGTTGTTAGAGTAAACAAACCGTGGAAAACGAAGTTTTCCCGTCCCACGGGGGTCACCCCGCAAAAAAAGAAAAACAGTAAGTGAGCCTGAAAGGCGAACGAATCCAAATCAAAAATCAAAATGGTTGCGGCGAAGCCCAACTATTTTGCGGAACAAAGAGTATGAGCACACTTCCAATGGAGGTGTGCTCATATTT
>CAYJFH010000065.1:0-11536 GCA_964369485.1 uncultured Rikenellaceae bacterium
GCTCTTAGAACTTAAGTTTTACGGTGCAATTCGACTTAATATCTATCTCTGCAGCCTTGTAGCTAGGAAATATAATATCGTTTGAAATTGCAAATGGCTCTTTAGGTCGCCCTAAGATATTAGTGTCGATCTTTCCATTGCCATTCTCATCCTGATAGGCTACAAATACATACTCGCCCCTAGGTAAACTGAAATCCACTACTGTAGTTCTGCCTTTAGGTTTAATATGGATTCGCTCTACCAGATCTTCATCCTTGAAAGCTAGACTACCATCTTGGAATATGCAGACAATTATATCACAATTCTGATTATTGATTCCCTCCATTGAGACAGTAACGCTGTAACTCTGAGCAGATGCTCCAAAGATACAGAGTGTGATTAATGGTATGAGAATCAAACGTTTCATAAATAGTAATCTATTGTCCTTTATTTAAGTCATTAGAGCGAGATTGCGTACTTGAAATTCAAGCACCCAACCTCGCTCCAAAAATTGTACCGTTAGTCTCTTCGTTCGTTTTACACTAGATAAGCGGAAGTGCTTGTGATACGAAGAAGATTGCAGCAACTCCAAGGATAGCATAAAGCTCAGGGAATGCAACGAGGATAAGGCTATTACCAAATACGTCGTGACCATTACCGATAGCAGTAATACCATTTGCAGCAAGCATACCTTGACGGTAAGAGCTCCAAAGTGACATTGCGCCAAGTGCTAGACCACCACCAAAGATAGCAGCTGCAGATGCTAGTGTAATGTCAGCTACTAGGAAGTCTTGGATAAGGAAGTATCCAAGGAATCCGTAAAGACCCTGAGTTGATGGCATCGCACATAGGATTAGGTAGCTACCGAAGGCTCCTTTGTTCTTCTTCATTGCGCCAACTGCTGCGTTACCACTGATAGTAGTCCCATAACAGCTACCAATACCTGAAAGAATAAGCATTGCAGCTACACCGATGTAAGCAAGTAAGATAGGTTCCATAGTTTTAATTTTTGTTTTTTAAAGTTATTAATTTTATCTGTTTTTACGTTTAAATGGTGTGAATAGTCTACCGCCACCCTCAAATTCTGCATTCTTGTAGAACTCGACAAATGTAAGACGGATCGGGTGAACAATCGCACCGAGGATTGAAATGAATATGTTTAGTCCATGGCCAATAAATAGGATAATTGCCATAACTATAAAGCTTACAACTGGGATATCACCGCTTAGACCTACTGCAAGTTCGTTGAATACCTGAGCGATAATTGCCCCAGCAAGTCCGATTGCGAATAGACGTACATAGGAGATAAGGTCGCCAATAACCCCAGTGATAGTCTCGTAGAAGCTATATAGACCCTTGCCGATAGATGCAAATGGCTTCTTTGGTACACTAAATAGCAGGATAAGCGCTACTGCAAAGTATAGTGTCGCTTTATATGCTATGGTATCAGTTCCATATACTTCGGCAGGTACTAGTCCACTAAATGCAGTGGCAGAGCTCGCAATAAGTATCAGCCAACCGATATTCGAGATACCATAAAGGAATGACCCGCCACGCTTGATTCTATTGAAAGTTCTAAGCAGAATGCCGAAGAATACCTGAATAGCTCCTAGTCCTATAGATAGGTAGAAGATATCATTAGGCGATAGGAAGAACTCCTTGAACTCCACAAATGCCTCTACCGAGACTAGCGCAATACCAAATACGTTGCCCGAGAGTACCCCGAAGATTACTGCCGAGAAGTTCAGAAATAGAGATAACCAACCGAAGTCCTTATATCCCTGTGGAATCTTATTCCACATAGCGATGGTTGCACCCATCAGTAGAATACCATAACCTGCATCACCTAGACACATCCCGAAGAATATCATAAAGAATGGTGCGAAGAATAGCGTTAGGTCAAGCTCATTGTACCTAGGGTACATATAGATTGCTCCAATAGGTTCAAATAGCCTTGCGAAGAAGTTATTTTTGAGCTTAATCGGAGGATTCTGCTCTGCGGTTGCCTCCTCGGCTGTGTAGTATAGGTCTGCCTCATTAGCAAACTTCTCAATATCAGCTCTACGGTCGCTCTCGCTCCACCCCTCAAGGATCTTGATAGTTCCGTCGATGTCGCTCTCTGCCGAACCTAGAACCTTTAGATAGTCAATATCTTCATTAAGTTCCACTACTCTATCCTTCAGTTCATCCAGTGACTGAGCAGCGCGAGCAATTACTGCTCTCTGCTCTACCTCTTGGGCAAGTAGTTTTTCTACCTCTAGTTCAATTTCGCTTGCAGAGCGAACTGGCGCTGCGACCTCAACGGCATTAATCTCTAGCGGTTTTGTGATATCCTCACCGCTAGCTGCGATAACGAAGTATGCAGAGCCGTTGTGGTGAGTAATTAGCGATGTTGCATAGATATGCTCCCACTCTAGGCGGTAGTTCTTCGATGGAATCTCAAAGAAACGAAGGACAACTCCTTGGCTCTTTAGCTCATCGATAGCCTTAGAGTCGAACTCACCCCACGCCTTAACCTTCTCTCTCTCAAGATTCAGCGAGTGGCGTTTAGAGTCAATCTCCTCTACTCGTTTCTTAGCCCTTTGGTATGCTTCGACTGCCTCTTGCAGGCTCTCGAACTTTTCGCCGCTAGGGGCAATAGAGCTGAGCTCCTTGGCAACTTGTGCATAAGAAGTACTAAGCTCAAACTTAGCCTTCTGCTCCTCTGTAGCCTCAAAGTCCTTTAGTGTAATATCGACTAGCCCTAGCTCGCGTAGAGAGTCCAGAAAGGCTGGAACATCTCTATGGTAGAGCATAAAGTCGTATCTTGTCATACTTACTATCATAATGCTTGGGCTTCTATTCGTTGTTTAATAATCTTCTGCGAACTCTTTGAGATATTCTCCTCATCTTCTAGGAAGCGTTTAATCTTTAGTATCGCCTCCTCGTAGCCCGGAATCTGCACCTTCTCATATAGGTTAACCTTCTGAGTAGTCTTCTTTCGAGCCCTTTCGAGCACCTCTTGGCGCTTAACATACACCTCACTCTCGAGGCCTAAGCGTGCAAGGCTCTTTAGGATATTGACCCCATCGGCTATCCATAGCGGCGATGTGAACTTGCTGTATGGTTTCTCGGTGTACTTCACCTCGCTCAGAAGCGGGATATTAACCCCTGCGATCTTCTGCACAGATAGTTCAACATCCTCGATAGCTACAAGCGAACTATCGAACTCACCCCAAAGTTCAACCATATAGTCATACTTGGTCATCACCTCCTCCAACTCTCGGACTAACTCTTGGGCTCTATCCTTCGCCTTTTTAACCTCGACACGCAGTGCACTCTCCTTACTCTTGATAGTAGGGAGGGCGCGCTCTCGCATCTTGAGCTGCTTTCCTAGCTCACCTAGCGAGGTCTTATTAAATTGATACTTTATCATTTTTTTTGGTCTCTGTATTTTCTCTCCACATAGTAGTTGAATGGAACTCCCACCACTAATATCGAGATAAGGGTAATTATCAAGGTCTCTAACTTAAATGTATCTTTAATAAGTTGTGTAATTGACATTGGAATCAAAACTAACGCTGCTATAAACATAGTCCTTAAAAAAGCTCGTTTTAACATCTTTTAAGCTATTAGTTTTTAGGCCAGAATTTCTCCATTATCGACTCCTTGATCGCTACTTCGGCTCTAGAGAAGTGCTTAGCAAATAGTCTCCAAGCTGTATCTAGCATCTCCTCTATAGGAATATTAACGTCGATGGCAAGTAGTGACTCAGAGTACTCCTTCGAGAACTCTAGTGTACGAGTATCGTAGTCAGAGAGGTCAAAACCATTCTCGAGCTTTGTGCGTGCATTTGCTGCATCGGCATATAGACGTACAGCGGCATTCATCACCTGTGGGTGGTCCTCTCTAGTCTTCTTACCGATTACTAGCTGCTTAAGGCGTGAGAGTGAACGGAATGGGTCAACGATAACCTTACCAATCTCAGCATCACTACGCAGAAATAGCTGTCCCTCTGTGATGTAACCAGTATTATCTGGTACTGCGTGAGTGATATCGCCACCATTCAGTGTTGTTACCGCTAGGATGGTAATTGAACCTCCCGATGGTAGCTGTACTGCCTTTTCGTAGATCTTTGCAAGGTCAGAGTAAAGTGAACCTGGCATAGAGTCCTTCGATGGAATTTGGTCCATACGGTTACTTACAATGGCAAGGGCATCGGAGTATAGGGTCATATCTGTTAGTAGCACAAGTACCTTCTCGTTCTTATCAACTGCGAAGTACTCTGCTGCAGTTAGTGCCATATCTGGAACTAGTAGACGCTCCACAGGCGGGTTGTCTGTTGTATTCACAAACGATACGATTCTGTCTAGTACCCCTGCATTGTCAAATACATTCTTGTAGTATAGGTAGTCGTCATTGGTCATACCCATACCACCAAGGATAATTCTATCTACCTGTGCACGTAGTGCCACCATCGCCATAACTTGGTTATATGGCTGGTTAGGGTCAGCGAAGAATGGAATCTTCTGTCCCGATACAAGGGTGTTGTTAAGGTCGATACCTGCGATACCAGTAGCGATCAGCTCCGAGGGCTGCATGCGTCTATATGGGTTCACAGCAGGTCCGCCAGTCTCACGCTCCTCGCCCTCGATATCACCACCCTCTAGTGGGTTACCATATGCGTCGAAGAATCTACCGCAAAGCTCATCAGATACCTTTAGCATCGGTGGACGGTTAAAGAATACTACTTCGGCATCTGTTGGGATACCCTCGGTTCCCGCAAATACCTGAAGTGTAACACTCTGTCCCGAGATCTTCACCACCTGCGCTAGCCTTCCATCAACCGTTGCTAGCGATTCATTTGCAACTCCTGTTGCATTAAGAGTAACTGTCGCCTTGGTAATGGCCGTTAGCTCTGTATATACTTTATTTAGTGCCATCTTATTTTATTATTTTGAAGTGCGTTACACTACTTTGATTGAAGCATTGCATCAACTACTGCCTTATACTTGTTATACTCCTCGCTCTGGAATAGTGAGTAGTTCATCTGCCTTAGGGCATTGATTAGCTCTTTGTAGAACTTTGTACACTCCTCAAAGTCTGCAAATTTCCTATCGGCCTTAACTATATCAATAACATAGTTAAACATCGATGTTTGGCGAGACATTGGGCAGTTAGCATCTACCTTGTCGAATGAGTCCTGCTGAAGGATCACGAAGTCAATTAGCTCCGATTTCCAGAACTTATCGTGGTACTCTACTGGTACACCGTCGTCACCGAGGATATTGATCTGCTCATATGCCTCCTTGCCACGCTGAACGATAGTCTTTGCAAGCAGCACCTTTTCAACCCAATCCTCTGAGATATTCTTTGTTAGGTACTCAACTATCTCCGAGTACTCTAGGTACTTCGAATAGCTATCTAGTGGGTCGATTGCAGGGTAACGCTTCGAGTCCGCACGACCTTGTGATAGTGCGTAGAAGCAACGCGCAGCCTTCTTAGTAGACTCAGTTACTGGCTCCTTTAGGTTACCACCAGCTGGTGATACAGTACCGATAAATGTTACCGAACCAGTCTGGCCATTATTTAGATATACATAACCTGCACGAGCGTAGAATGCCGATATAATTGCTGGAAGGTCCATAGGGAATGCATCCTGACCCGGAAGCTCCTCTAGGCGGTTACTCATCTCACGAAGAGCCTGAGCCCAACGAGATGTAGAGTCCGCAAGTAGTAGCACCTTATAGCCCATTGCGCGGTAGTACTCACCAATTGTCATAGCGGTATATACCGATGCCTCACGAGCCGATACTGGCATATTCGAGGTATTGGCAATAATTACCGTACGCTCCATAAGTTTACGGCCAGTGCGTGGGTCATCGAGCTCAGGGAACTCAACGAATGTCTCCACAACCTCATTTGCACGCTCACCACAAGCTGCCACGATAATAACTTCAGCGTCGGCCTGCTTAGAGATGGCATGCTGAAGTACAGTCTTACCCGCACCGAATGGCCCCGGAATAAAGCCAGTACCTCCCTCGGCAATAGGGTTGAATGTATCGATTGCACGTACACCCGTCTCTAGTACCTTCTGTGGTCTTGGTTTATTGTTATATGCAGTGATTGGAACCTTAACTGGCCACTTCTGCACCATAGTTACCTTATGTTTATCGCCACTCTCATCTACGATAACAGCGATAGTATCGTTGATATCGTAGTTGCCATTTGCTACGATTGATTCAATCTTATATGTACCCTTTAGGGCAAATGGAACCATAATTTTATGGTCTAGCCACCCCTCAGGCACGTGACCCAGCCAGTCGCCAGCCTTAACTGTATCGCCGACCTTTGCAGTAGCGGTAAAGTCCCACTTAGAGCTCATATCTAGTGGATCGGTGTAGTCACCACGCTGTAGGAATACACCCTCCATAGTCTTAAGGTCATTCTGTAGACCGTCATAAATTCGGGTTAGAATACCCGGCCCTAGAGTCGCCTCTAGCATCGAGCCGACAAATTCAACCTTGTCGCCTACCTTAAGTCCACGAGTACTCTCGAATACCTGAACGTAGACATTTGCCCCAGTTATCTTAATAACCTCGGCCATTAGTTTTGTACCTCCACAGTCAATATAGCAGATCTCATTCTGCGCTACTGCCTCAGCAGTCTTAACCGTTACCAGGTTCGAGATAATACCTACAACTTCTCCTGTTTTCATTTGATTTATAGAGTTTTTTATGCTAAATTTTTTAATGTAATAGATTAGCTAGTTGTCCAACTAAAGTTCGATCTTACCCTGAGAGGTAAATGATCTAACCATATCGTCGAACCTCTTGCGGCCAATCTCCTTGCTAAGCGATGCCCAGCGCTGTAATATATTGAGTTCAATAAGGTAGTTAAGCACTGCTGATAGGTCGAAGTCGTGGTTGATACCATCCATTCCACCCGGTTCGAGTAGCTCAGAGGCGTAGTTCCACCTAAGTGCATCCATCTTATGTTCACGCTCAACAAAGTCTTCAGTTGTAAGTACGCTCTGGAGTGGTTGCCACCAACTCATCTCAGAGAGGTTATCTCTACTACTCTCTACCCCAGCGCAGACCTCACGGATCTCTCTATCGGCGCTTGCCCATAGTTGTAGATACTTGCTGTGGCTAGCTCTACAAGCGGCGTAGAAATTAGTTAGTAGTAACTCCTCGATTTGAGCCTCGCTATAGTGCGAAGGTTCATCACCTTGATCCTCATCGATAACCTTACCTTGGATTCTATCTAGGGCATATCTCACCGATGCTGGAAGGCAGGTGACAAATGGTTCGTCATCGTCCGATGAACCACCCTTAATCTCAGCTGCAATCTCCTCCTCGGATAGGTTTCCAAGGGGATTGTGTGGTGTGTCCAGACCGCTCAGTCTACTTAGGATATTTAGAATATCGTAGTATGAGTATAGCAGTTCGACTGCCGAGGTATCCTTTGGGCTCAGTTCAGATATTATCTCAGCGCGAAGTGCATCGAAATCTATCGATGAGGGGTCGCTGCTGAGGCTATACTGCTCCAGTGATGCTATTAGGCAATAGTACATACTTTTAACGTATTGAAAAGTTATAATAAAAGACTACTTTGAGCTCTGAAATAGGAACTCAGCCACCTTAGGGCGTAGTGTCGCTTTGATTAGCTCTTGGAAGTCGCCATCAGCGAAACTTACGTAGTAACCGCCACTCTGTGGTGCAATTCTAAATGGTACACGAACTCTCCCGCTAGTTGTAACCTCTACTCCACTGCTGAAGTTCTTTGCCACAACAGCCTTAATGTCAGCCATTGCACTCTCTGGTACAACTACATTTACGCCACTGTCTGCGCTAGGGTTCCAACTCTTAACGGCTTCGATGACTAGCTTTTCAATAAATTCGCCACTCTGCCAAGCTGCGCTAACCTTTGCATCTACAACTTCGGTAACGACCATCTCAGAGATAGTCTTACGAAGTGCAGATAGCGTCTGCTCCGATGCCATACGTACATCGTTTGCTGTGTTGCGAGTTAGTTCCTCGGCTGAACTCTGTGCATCGCTTAGTACCTTAGCAGCCTTAGCTTCGGCATCGGCGATAATCTTTTGTGCTTTACTCTGAGCCTCCGAAACGATAGCTTCAGCCTCAGTTCTACCACGCTCTAACCCCTCGGCACGTAGCTTTTGGGTCAATTGTTCGAGTTTATTTTCCATCTTAAAAGTCTATATGGTTTTCGTTAATTATAAATCTTCAGTTCTAAAAAAAATAGTTAGGGTCTATTGGTGTTGGTCACGAAGTAGGTCTTCGAGAACCTTTACTGGTGCAAAAGTCGTAATTGGAACCTCAACAAATAGTGTATTCCAATTCGCCATAGCGCCATTCCAAAGCCCCGGTAGCTCTAGTGCCTTTAGCTCCCTTCCTTGGAAGCTCTTAGTTGAGATAAAGCCAGTGTTAGGATCGATAAATTTCTTTAAGTCAAATCTCTGACCGTTATAGCCCTTAGTTAGACACACTAGGTCTACTGGATTAAAGTGAGTGGCTGAGGTCATTAGGTGCTTTTTATCTTCGGCAATCTGTGAGCTCTCGGCAATCTGCACTGACTCATTCCCCTCGCTATCAGCAACCCAGAATGGGCCACCACCCGGCTCTCCCTCATTCTTTACCATACCACAAACCCTTATCGGGCGATCAAGCACTGAGATAAGTCTCTCGGCTGTAATCTCCTGCTCTCTGTTGAATCTATAACCTAGATTCTTCTCTATATACTCTGCAATTGCGCTAAGGTCAGCAGTGCCAGCCTTAAGAGAGCGAATTGCAGTGAATAGTTCACCTTGAATATCAATAGCGAGTTGAGCTAGCGACTTTTTGAATGCAACTGTATCTGCACGTCTGTGGTTCGGCACAACGTTATCAACTGTCTTAATGAAGATAACATCAGCGTCAATCTCAGAAAGATTCTCGATTAGAGCACCGTGGCCAGCAGGACGGAATAGCAGTTCGCCACTATCAGTTCTAAATGGTGTATTATCGGGATTAACGGCGATTGTATCTGTCGATGCCTTCTGCTGTGAGTAGCTAATTCTATACTCCACTCCGAATCGAGTCTCGTACTTCTCTCTCTGTGCTAGGATAACATCTTGGAATCCGTCTAGGTGCTCAGGCGATACAGTGAAGTGGATATTAACCTTTCCACTCTCCGATGCGCCATAAAGAGCTCCCTCTACAAGGTGCTCCTCGCAGGCTGTACGGCCACCATCGGTGTAGTTGTGGAACTTTAGTAGTCCCTTTGGCTTCTTACCATACTCTAGTCCACTGCCGACAATTGCGCTTATTACCTCCCTACTATTAGTAAAGTCTACGCCTAGCTCCTTTAGGTCGCCATAGAATGCGAATTTCTCGATATTATCGATACTCTTCTGCACCCCTGCGCTTGCATTTCCGCTATCCACAAACTCAAAGTACTCCTTGAACATACGTGTGGCAGCTCCAGATGCTGGAACGAACTTCTCTACATCAAGTTCCATAAGTTTAATAGAGTTATCCCAGCGAGAGGCTAACTCCTCTGCACGATCCTCGTTTAGACATAGAATGCCATCGCCAGCAACAGCTGCACGACTTACCTCAAGGGCGGGAAACCCCTCGGTCAACATTGTTATTTGATCTTGGACTCTTTGTGTTGTTGTGCCTCTAGCTTCGATAGAAGAAATATCTTGCGGTGTCAAATTCATATGGGTAAAAAATTGTTTCTTTCGGTAAAGTTATGTATTTTTGTCATTAAATACACATTTCTTATGAACTTTTTTGATAAAAATATATCACTATTGCCCTACAATACGTTTGGGGTTAGTTTTTGCGCTAAATTTTTCGCTACATTTTCAACAAACTGCCAACTTTTAGACCTAATTAATGAATGTAAGGCTGCAAAGTGTGAATGGTGGGTACTCGGCGGCGGCAGTAACATTCTCTTCACTACAAAGTATCAAGGAGCAGTGATCCATCCGATAAGTACAAATATCGAGCAAAATGGTGAACTAACTATTGCCGATGCAGGTGTTGAGTGGGATGATTTTGTGGAGTGGGCGGTGCAAAATGGACTCTCGGGTGTCGAAAATCTATCATATATTCCCGGTAGTGTTGGAGCTTGCCCGGTGCAGAATATCGGAGCTTATGGCGCACAGGTCTCAGATGTTATCAAGTGGGTCGAATATCTCGACACTGATACTATGGAGTTTAAAACTATAGAGGGGACGAGCTGTGAGTTTGGATATAGAGAGTCTATATTTAAGGGTTCGCTACGTGGCAGAGCCATTATCACTCGTGTTGCCTTTGGGCTAAAGAGTGACTTCGATGCCGCTGAAGCAAAGTTAGACTATGGCGATGTGCGCTCCGTTGTCGAAGCTATGGAGGGCGGCGCTACTCTACGTAATATAAGAGAGGCGGTAACTTCAATTCGCAAGAGTAAACTCCCTGAGCCGAGTGAGATTGGGAATGCAGGTAGCTTCTTCAAAAATCCAGTGGTAAATGCTGAAAAGTTCGAGGAACTAAGATCTAAATACCCAGACATTCCATCATATAGCGCACCAGATGGAGTAAAGATTCCAGCGGGTTGGTTAATTGACAGAGCAGGTTTTAAGGGATATAGAGAGGGAGCGGTAGGTGTGCACGAAAAGCAGGCACTTGTCCTTGTAAACTATGGCGGAGGTACTGCCGAGGAGATTCTAGGACTTGCAACGAAGATAATCACCACTATCGAAGAGCGCTATGGCGTAACTATCTCAATGGAGGTAAATATTTTGTAGATGAAAAGTATATCTATATTAATAGCACTAATGGCAATTATGATTAATTGCGCCTACTCTCAAACCACATATGAGCTTTGGGATATAGACCATATGGGCTACCGTTGCGATATAAGAATCCTCGAGAGCAGCGACCCCAAGGAGTTCTCAATCCACCTATACAATACCGACTGTGAGCATTGCGATAGGCTTACCATTTACTTCTACGATGTAGTTCACTCTAGCGTTATTAATATGGAGAATGCCTCTGAGTTTGAGAGGTCAGTTACAGAAGATTTTTACTTTACCTGCCCAGACTCTGAGCTCCTGCTCCGCAATAGTGTAGAGGGTAAGGAGAAGCACTACGTCATTATCGGAAAGTATGTAGTTATTCACGTCATTACTGCTCTAGAGCCAGAAATTATTGGTGAGAGGATAGCCCCAATGCCTCCCCCGCCAGAAGATTTAAGAATAATATATAAATAATATGAAAAGACTTTTGTTAATCTTGATGCTCATTGGAGCTAGTAGCACTCAGGCACAAGAGGGTCTGTGGGGTGGAGAGCTAAACGTAGGAGCCACAAAACTAGAGGTTATATTTGATATCAAGGAGGTAGACGAGGGTTACTCTACTACCCTCTCGGTGCCAATGCAGGGAGTCAAGGGCTTTAAAATGGATTCAACTATCTACAATGATGCCCAAATTCGCATCGTTAGCAGCAGATTAGGGATTGTATATAGCGGTGAGTTCTTAGGAGATAGTTACAAAGGAAAATTCGCACAGAGCGGAATGACCTTCGA
>CAYJFH010000066.1:0-11292 GCA_964369485.1 uncultured Rikenellaceae bacterium
CCGCGTCCCGCGGGCGGGGGAAAACTTCGTTTTCCATGGTTTGGTTTGCACTAACTAATTATTACAAACAAAAACATCCTACGAAAGGGAATATCCCCAGCGGCTCCCAGCCTACTCCCCGCCGCCCAAAAGTAGGTTAAGAAATATAAGCTAGAGTAATTCAGCAGAGTCAAGTTAGAGAAATTTTATAGCCGTCCGACGACTCCCCCCGATATCTATATGGGGCGGACGGCTATCCGCTCGTTCCTCGCTACAGCCTCTTCGCCTCCAGTCGTCGGACTCCTGCACAACCTTGCAGCTAATAACTTACTAAAACAAGAGAGCTGAACCTTACGTAAGATTCAACTCTCTTATGATATATCTTAATTGGTTTAAAACTCAACGATAGTTATACCAGAACCGCCAAGCTCGATATGCTCGTCAGAGGCACGACTTACCGCTGGTTCACTCTTTAGATACCTACGTACCTCCTCTTTTAGTGCACCTGTGCCCTTACCGTGGAGTATTCTAACTCTGCGCTGACCTAGGATAATCGAGTCATCGATAAATTGTTGTAGCTTATCTAGTGCCTCTACTGCACGCATCCCTCGAATATCTAGTTGTGAGGTGAAGTTAACGGCCCTCTCCATAGTGACACTAGCTACGCTCTTAGCGTTACTCTGTGTCGGTTTCGAGGATATAGTAGGTTGTAGGGCTGGTGTGCCGCTTAACTTTAGACGCTTTGTATCTACAATTGTGGTGATTGAGCCGAATGCAACGGTTGCCTTACTTCCCTTGATAGATAGTACCTCGCCACTACTAGCCATACCCTCCATCTTAACAGTAGAGCCAACCTCTACTACCTTTGGCTTTGGAGCTTTAGGTGCTGGAGCCTTATCTCTATTCTCTTGTCGCTCCTTAGAGCGTTGTGCTCTGCGCTTCTCCTTCTCACGAATCTGTGAAATCTTACGCTCTATGGCCTCGTCTCGTACCTCTTTGGCCTCTACTTCGGCTTTGAACTCCTCGACCCTTTTACGTGCCGCACGAGTACGCTCCTTCTCGGCCTCGGACTCCTTGATCTCACGGATTGTATTCTCGATTACGGAGTTTGCACCTTGGATAATTCGAGCTGCCTCAGCCTTCGCCTCCTTGATAAGTCTAGCACGCTCCTTCTGTATCTTCTCTAGCTCAGCCTCGTACTCCTCGGCTGTCTGTGAGGCGCTCTTATTTGCGAGGCGGATACTCTGGCGCTTATTCTCCCAGTACCTCTTATCACGCATAGCGTCACGAAGCTGCTTCTCGAGCGACATCTTATCCTCGCCCACAAGCTCTGCGGCACTGCGTAGTACACTCTCGGGTAGCCCAATCTTACGTGCAATCTCAAATGCGTAGGAGTTACCCGCTACTCCCATCTGTAGGGTGTAGAGTGGCTTAATCTTCTGTACGTCGAAGGTCATAGCGCCATTTTCAATGCCGCTATGTGCCGCTGCAAAGTACTTTAGATTGGCGTAGTGAGTGGTAATTACACCCGATACCCCACGCTCGATAAATTGAGTTAGGATAGACTCGGCAATAGCTCCACCGACCTCAGGCTCGGTACCTCCACCAAACTCATCGATTAGCACCAGTGAGTCTTTGGTAGTATCACGTAGCATCACCTTCATATTTGTAAGGTGCGATGAGTATGTTGATAGGTCATTATCTATTGACTGCTGGTCTCCGATATCTATAAATATAGAGTCGAAGATACCCATAGTCGAGTTTTCGTTTAGTGGTGGAAGAATCCCACACTGCAGCATATACTGAAGTAGACCAACGGTCTTTAGACATACTGACTTACCACCAGCATTTGGCCCCGAGATAAGTAGTATCGGCTTGTCACCACCTAGGCGAATATCTAGTGGCATAAGCTCAGATAGTCTACCCTCGGCCTTAAATACCTTTTGGAGTAGTGGGTGTCGAGCGCCGCTAAGTTCAATCTCTGGCTTTTGGGATAGTAGAGGCATAACCCCTCCAATCTCCTCGGCATACTTAGCCTTTGAGAGTAGGAAATCTATCTCGCAGATATAGTCGTTTACTAGCTCAAGATCTGGTAGTTTAGGTCTAAGAAAATCTGAGAAAGTGCTGAGGATTCTAACAATTTCGTACCTTTCGGCACTCTGTAGCTCACGCACCTCATTATTTAGTTCGATAACCTCGATAGGTTCGATATATGCAGTCTTACCCGATGCTGATTCATCGAAGATAAAGCCCTTAATCTTGCGCTTATGGCCTGCCGCAACTGGAATTACAGCACGTCCGTCACGAATTGATAGCGATGATTCACTATCTGCATAGCCCTCGTTCTTAGCGTGTTGTAGGATCTGTTGTAGGCGTTTGGAGATCTGTGCTCCCTTGGAGTGTAGTTCACGGCGAATAGTTGCAAGCTCGCTAGATGCACTATCCTTAACCTCGCCAAATTTATCTACAATTCTACGTACCTCAACTGCTACCTCTCTACACGACACCACATCTGTGGCACGTCTAGTTAGGTGCTTAAAGTTTCCCTTCTCTGCCTGAGTGGCAAAGAATGAGAGTAGGCTATCGCAGAGTTCTACGGCAGTAGCAAGGGTGTTTAGTTCACTAGCCTCGATATATCCGCCAACGACCCTAACCTTTGGTAGTAGGTGTAAGAAGTCTACATATCCGCTCTTAGGGAACTCAACGCCTTCAACCGAGCGTAGTAACCACAACATCTCGGCACACTCCTCAATCGAATCCTTTACCTGCTGAAAGTCATCCTTAAACTCAACACCACGCAGTAGCTCCTTTGCTCCGCTGGTCTGAATCTTATGTTCAATGTCTGAAAGTACTGTATCGAAACCGATACGCCCTCTAAAGTCTAATGGATACTCCTTTGCCACGCTCTATCGATAAATTGTTCTACTTCTTGCCTCCGCCAAATACAGAGACGTGTACATATCTACTTGGGTTCTCCTTAAGGTCTACAAGGAGTTTAGATAGGTTGTCCAGTGCAGAGTTTAGGTTGTTGTACATCTCTTGGTCATTGACAAGTTGTCCAACTGTACCCTCACCGCTATCAACCTTTGAAAGTATTGCTTGAAGGCTCTTTAGTGACTCATCGGCGCTATCTAGAAGTGATGGAGCGCTATCCTTTAGCTCTTCGCTAATAGATGCAATATTATTGATGCTACGCTCTAGCTCTGGAGCGCTATTGCCTAGTGATTCGCTTAGTTTATTTAGATTCTCTAGGGTCTCCTCGATATTTGAGCGTTGAGATGTAGAGATTCTATTTAGGTTTGCAGTAGTTGCCTCGATATGTGCAAGTGTACGGCTAAGCGCCTCTGTATTCTCTGGGCTTAGTGCATTGTTAATGCCCTCTAGTGCGCCATTTAGCCTATCTACGATATCAGATAGGTTACCACGAAGAACCTCGTACTCATCTGCTGCAATATCCATAAGCTCCTTGGCATTGGAAGATTTGATAGTATCGCCCGAGGCAAGCGAAGGGACGTTCTCTGTGCCAAGTTCAATATTTATTGCCTTACCACCAAGTAGCGATGCAGAGCCAATCTTAGCTGTAGAGTTGCTAGGGATGTCATACTGACCGTTGATAAGCATCTTAACTACCAGGGTCTTATTGTTAATATCAAAGATAACATCCTCGACAGTACCGATTCTAAAGCCTTGTGTTACTACGCCTGCACCATTCTCAAGCCCACTTGCATTGTCATACACTGCGTAGATAAAGTAGTCGCCACTAAATATCTGTCTGTTCTTTAGAAAGTTGTACCCTAGGTAACCACCAATGATTACAGATAGTGTAAATAGACCAATGATAACCTCCTTTGAGATAAGTTGTTTCTTCTTCATTTTATTGTTGTTATAACTATTATTCTAATATCTTTTTAGCCACACTTACAGCGATTTGGTTACCACTCTTATCGTAGGCTACAATAAAGGCATCCTTGACGTGCTCCCTTATTTCCGACTGCAAATGTAATGCATCTTTGTATAAAAACAGCTTTCCAACTGTATATTTATACATATTTCCCACCTTTCGTTCAGTAACTCTGCCTCTAAGTGAACCGAAATTCTTACTATTTATATCCACTGGAGCACTAGATGCACGTACCTGTACAGCATAAAATCCCTCAGAGGTATTAGCGTCTAACTTGTCGCTATATTGTGTCTGATCTACACTATTTTCGAGCTCTCTGCTATCGGTGCTACTTGCCATATAGCTCTTCATATAGCTTTCAATGCTGCTAGCTAGTGCTTTACCTATCGCCTCTTGCCCGCTCTTACTGGTGATATACTTCATATCCGATGGGTTGCTAAGGAAGCCGATCTCGGTCAGTACACTAGGCATCGTATTTCGCCATAGTACCAGAAATCCAGCCTGCTTAACCCCTCTATCTCTGCGCCCTAGGCCCTTGTAGCTATTCTGAACCATTGCTGCAAGCTCTAGGCTCTCCTGCGAGTATCCATACTGCATAAGCGAGAACATAATATGGGACTCGGCAGAGTTCGGATCGTAACCCTCATACTTTGTAGAAAAGTCATTTTCGAGTGAGATTACGCCATTTTCGCGCATTGCCACACCTAGATTATCGTTACTCCTATCTACCCCCATAACAAAGGTCTCAGTACCATAGGCATCTTTATTGTCATTAGCATTTACGTGCACAGATACAAATAGATCTGCCTTAGCATCAGTCGCAATCTTACTTCGTTGTGATAGCTCTATAAATTTATCAGTGGAACGAGTATAGATAACCTCAACTCCCTCTATAGTCGATAGAATCCTCCCGGTTACCTTAACTACACTCAGGTTAATGTCCTTCTCATAGTGCTTTCCGTTTACAGTTCCGGGATCCTTTCCACCGTGCCCAGCATCGAGCACAACGGTAAAGGTTGACTGTGCAAAAAGGGTGCTTTGGCAAAATAATATTAACAAAGTGGCGTTAATAATTCGAAATGTATGTAATAGTCTCAATTCTTTTTATTATTTTTGCGCGCGTTTTATATCAACGTGCGCTGGTAAATAGTGATAAATTCTATAGGGTTTCCAGTGCAAAAGTAGGTATTTTTTTTAATAAATTTCCAATTTATATCAGAAGTAAGAACTACATATCAGTTATTTTGCTAGCAATATGCTCTCTATTTTTAAGTGTAGGGGAGCTTAGAGCGGCAGGTGTAGTGCAGAGTGACTCTCTTCGCTCTTCTGCTCTATTGGATAGCCTTAGGTCACGTTCACCGCAGCTGGATTCACTCCTAAGCCTCTCAAATAGGGATCTATCTTCACTTGACTCTATATCCATTCCAACCTCTGATATCTTAGATCGTGTTGGACAGCTACCTTCGAGCGATAGCTTAGATGTTGAGCTTGGTGATAACCTAACAATTAATCTTGATGATGAGCAGGAGCGTGCACCATTCCTCGATGCACCGATATTTATGGACTTCACCGACTCGCTTATCTATGTGCCGAGCGCTAAGGATGTATTCCTACACAAAGAGGGTAAGGTGACCTATGGCGAGATGGAGCTATCATCGGACTTTATGTCGATGAATACCCAAACAAAATTAATCCACGCTACGGGTGTAGTTATCGACTCTACAACTATGCAGACCACCGATGTAAACTTTATCGATGGCGGAACTACATATGATATGGACTCTATGTCCTACAATATGGATAGTGGTAAGGCAATGATCCACGGCCCTAGAACCCAAGAGGGCGAGGGCTACCTATCTGGTGGTAAGGTTAAGAAGATGAAGGATAATGTAATGCACATGCACGGCGGTAGATACACTACCTGCGATGCAGAGTGCCCTCACTTCTACCTACAGATGACCAAGGCTACCGTTGTACCGGGCGAAGTTACAGTATTTGGCCCTGCGTATATGGTATTTGAAGATGTGCCACTATACCCACTAACCGTTCCATTTGGATTCTTTCCTCAGAAGAAGGAGCAGAGCTCTGGTATTATCATCCCGCAGATTGGCGAGGAGGTAGTAAAGGGCTTCTATCTGCGTGATATGGGTTACTACTTTGCCATCAATGACTACGTTGACCTTAAGCTAATGGCTAGTATCTACACGCTAGGCTCGTGGGGCTTTAGTGCTGCTAGTAACTACGCGCTGAGGTATAAGTTCTCAGGTAACTTCGACCTGTCGTTTGACCAAGACATTATCGGTGAACCAGACTCTCCAGACTATGTAAATAATCAAGGTTTTGCAATTAGGTGGTCACACCGTCAAGATGCAAAGTTTAGCCCGGGATCTACCTTCTCGGCATCGGTGAACTTCACCTCTAACTCTTCGTACAATAAGTATAATGCAGATAACCTAGAGGATGTGCTTAGCTCACAGACCTCATCGACTATCGCATACTCGAAGAACTGGGCTGGTACGCCATTCTCGCTGAGTGCGAATGCATCGCTCTCTCAGAATAGTAGAGATAGTACCGTGACACTAGGTCTTCCGAACGTTACATTCAACGTGACTCGTATATCACCATTCAAGCGTAAAAATCCAGTAGGTGGCGAGAAGTGGTATGAGAAGATCTCGTTTACATATAATATGAACCTACAGAATAGGGTTAATAGCCTTAGTCAAGATAAACTCTTCCAGCAGGAGATGTGGGATAAGATGCAGACGGGTATTAAGCACACAATCCCTGTGAGTGCATCGTTTAATGTAGGTGGGGTATTTAGTATAACTCCGGGCTTTAACTACAATGAGAGGTGGTACTTCAAGAGGTATGACCAGAGCTGGAATCCAACCACAGAGACCGTAGATGTAGATACTACATCGGGCTTCTACCGTGTATATGACTATAACCTATCGCTGAGTTTAAATACTAAGGTATATGGTACCTATACAGTGGGTAGTGCAGAGAAGCCTGCGATCTTCCGCCACGTAATGACCCCTAATGTATCGCTATCATTTGCTCCTGACTTCGGTGATCCTCAATTTGGATTCTGGAAGACAGTTCAGACAAGCGCAGAGGGTGCAACTAGGGAGTACTCACCATACTCTAGTGGAGTATTCGGTACGGCATCGAGCTCACCGTCGGCATCACTAAGCTTTGGACTCCAAAATACACTTGAAGCAAAGGTGCCATCGGATGAAGATACAACGGGTTTTAAGAAGATTAAACTCATTGAGGGATTCTCGATTAACTCTTCATATAACTTCCTCGCTGACTCCCTTAACCTATCGCCATTTAGCGTCTCTGTGCGTATTCCAGTGGTTACGGGCTATACGCTACAAGCCAATGCAACATTCGACCCATATGCCCTAGATGCAAATAATAATAGAATCAATACATTCCTAGTCGAGCAAGGTAAATTCCTTAGGATGACAAGCTTTAGCTTTAATGCAGGTTATGGATTCAAGAGCCCTTCGAGCGCGAGCAACGCCTCGGCATCAAGGGGTAATGTCCCTGCGATTAATGACCCTACCAACAATAATAATGGTATGAAGTTTAATGAGCAGATGGACGATGGATTCTTTGCAGGGCAGAGCGAGCAGGAGGAAGCCCTTCTCTCGGCAATGGATCGAGCATATATGACCGCAGGGGAGTACTACGACTTTAATATACCGTGGAGTTTAAATCTAAACTATAGCTTTTCATTTCGGGATAATGGCCCGGGTAGGGTGTCGAGAACACAGACTATCAATGCCTCGGGTTCAATAAACCTGACGGAGAAGTGGGGACTTAGTATGAGTGCTGGTTATGACTTCGAGATGAGTGAATTAACTCCGGGTACTATTCAGGTGACTCGTGACCTACACTGTTGGCAGATGAGCTTCTCGTGGGTGCCAGTAGGTTTCCGTCAGAGTTGGAGCTTTACAATTCAGGCAAAGAGCTCAATGCTTGCCGATCTGCTGAAGTGGGATAAGAATAATAGCTTCCTTGATAACTACTATAACTAATTGACCCTAAACCTAAAAAAAGAGTATAAAAAACAATGAAAAAACTGATTCTACTGATGGCTGCAACTGCATCAATTATGGGAACATCTTGCTCAGAGAGCACACCAGCGGTAAACCCACTGCTGGAGGCTAAGTGGGAGACTCCACACCAAACACCACCATTTGCCGAAATTAAGGTAGAGCACTTCGTGCCTGCTATCACTGCTCAGATCGAAGAGGCCAAAGCAGGGGTAAACTCAATCGTTAATCAACGCTCAATGCCTACGTTCGAGAATACTATCGTAGCGCTAGAGAGAGTGGATGACAACCTATCGAGAACACTAGGTGTCCTTTTCAACCTAAACTCAACGGTATCTAACCCAGAGATTCGCGAAGTGGTTACAACTGTTACTCCAATGCTAACGGAGCACGGTAATGATGTGTCGCTAAATGCAGCACTATTCGATAGAGTTAAACAAGTATATGACAGAAGAGAGCAACTCGACCTTGACGTTGAGGATGCTATGCTACTTGAGAATACATATAAGAGCTTCTCGAGATCGGGTGCAAACCTATCGGAGGAGGATAAGCAGACATACCGTAAGATTAGCGGCGAGCTTGCAGAGCTAAGCGTTAAGTTCGACCAAAATGAACTAGCTGCAATCAATGACTATATACTAACTATCACAGATGAAGCAGATCTATCAGGTCTTCCTGATTTCGTAGTAGAGTCGGCAGCTGCTGAGGCTAAGGCTAAAGGTGTAGAGGGTTGGGTAATCACCCTTCAAGCACCATCGTACTCTCCATTTATGAAGTATGCAGATAGCAGAGAGCTTCGCGAAAAGATCTGGAAGGTGCGTGGTTCACTATGCGCTACTGGTGATAAGAACGATAGTCAAGAAATCGTTAAACGTACAGCTGAGCTACGCCTACAGCTTGCAAACCTACTAGGTTACCCAAGCTATGCAGACTATGCACTAGAGCAGAGAATGGCACGTGACTCTAAGACTGTTCTAAAGTTCCTCTCTGAACTTCAAGATAAGACTATCGAGTACGCTAAGGCGGATATTGAACTAATCACAGAGTTCGCAAAGAAGAATGGCTTTGAGGGCGAACTAATGCCTTGGGACTTTAGCTACTGGAATGAAAAGTACGTAACTGAGACATACCAAGTCAACGACGAGATGACAAAACCATACTTCAAACTCGAAGATGCAGAGCAAGCGCTATTTATGCTAGCTGATAACCTTTGGGGTCTGAAGTTCAAGGAGAATAAAGATATTCCAGTCTACCATCCAGATGTAATTGCATATGAGGTGTATGATGAGAATGGTGACTTCCTATCTGTTCTTTACTGTGACTACTTCCCACGTGAGAGCAAGAACTCAGGTGCGTGGATGAATAGCTTTAGAGATGCCTCTATTGGTGCTGATAGCGTAGAGGTTCGTCCAATCGTTGTACTTGTAAATAACTTTACTAAGCCAACTCCAACTAAGCCGTCGCTACTTAGCTTCGGTGAGTTCGAGACTATGCTACACGAGTTTGGCCACGGTATCCACGGTATCCTAGGTAAGGGTAAGTACTCTTCACTAACTGGTACTTCTGTATATCGCGACTTCGTAGAACTTCCATCGCAAGTACTAGAGAACTGGGCGCTAGAGAAGGAGTACCTAGATCTATTTGCTAAGCACTACGAGACTGGCGAAAAGATGCCAGCAGAGCTTATCGAGAAGTTAATTGCATCGGGTAACCACCTTTCGGCTTACCTAAATGTAAACCAAGTTAAGTACGCAACCCTTGATATGGCTTGGCACTCAATCACCGAACCTGTAGCGGTATCGGTTGAGGAGTTCGAGAAGAGCGCAACAGCTGGAGCACAGATCCTACCTAACGTAGAGGGTGTATATATGAGCCCATCATTTGGTCATATCTTCGCAGGTGGTTATGCAGCGGGTTACTACTCATACAAGTGGGCAGAAGTACTAGATGCTGACGCATTTAGCAAGTTCAAAGCCGCTGGAATCTTTAACCGTGAGGTTGCAGATTCATTCCGCCGCAATATCCTTGAGAAGGGCGGTACTGAGCACCCAATGACTCTATATGTGCGCTTTGCAGGTAGCGAACCTACCATCGAGCCACTTATCGAGAGAATGGGACTAAAGAAGTAACTAGATCAAGGAGTAATAATATTCAAGAAAATAATAAGTTAAGAAAAAATGCAGTGTGGTATCGTCGGACTTCCAAACGTAGGGAAGTCAACCCTTTTTAATTCATTAAGCTCGGCAAAGGCTCAGGCAGCTAACTTTCCGTTCTGTACAATTGAACCTAATGTCGGTGTAATCACCGTTCCAGATGAGCGTATGATCAAGCTATCTGAGATTAGTGGAAGTAAGAAGATTATTCCTACTACCATTGAGATCGTAGATATCGCTGGTCTAGTGAAAGGTGCAAGCAAGGGCGAGGGACTTGGTAATAAGTTCCTAGGAAATATCCGTACCACCGATGCTATTATTCACGTTCTTCGTTGCTTCGAGGATAAGAACATTACTCACGTTGACGGAAAGGTTGATCCAGTAGCAGATAAGGAGATTATCGATACAGAACTACAACTAAAGGACCTTGAGACTGTAGAGACTCGTATCTCAAAGGTTAAAAAGCAAGCCGAAACTAACCAAGATAAGGCGGCAAAGCGTATGTACGATATCCTTATTCAGTACAAAAATGCGCTAGAGCAGGGTAAATCAGCTCGTACAGTTGTCCTAGATAACAAAGAGGACGAAAAGCTAGCCGCAGAGCTATGTCTACTTACTACCAAGCCAGTGCTTTATGTTTGTAATGTAGATGAGGCATCAGCAGCAAATGGTAATGAGTATAGCGAGGCTGTAAGAGCGGCAGTAGCTGATGAGAATGCAGAGGTGCTAGTAGTAGCCGCTGCAATCGAAGCAGATATCTCTGAGATTGAGAGCTACGAGGATCGCCAGATGTTCCTCGAAGAGCTAGGGCTAGAGCAGAGTGGGGTAGCACGTCTAATCCGTTCGGCTTATGCACTACTTGACCTTCAGACTTACTTCACTACAGGTGAGGTTGAGACTCGTGCTTGGACCTTTACTAAGGGAACTAAAGCGCCTCAGGCGGCAGGTATTATCCATACGGACTTCGAGCGTGGCTTTATCCGTGCCGAGGTAATTAAGTACGAAGACTACGTACAGTACGGTAGCGAATCTGCAATCCGTGAGGCTGGTAAACTAGGCGTTGAGGGTAAGGAGTACGTTGTCCAAGATGGCGACGTAATGCACTTCCGCTTCAATGTGTAGGTAGCTATATAGATTATAATCGAGACCCCGAGTGCGTTCCTGCACTCGGGGTCTTTTTATTATACTTAGAGAG
>CAYJFH010000067.1:0-11101 GCA_964369485.1 uncultured Rikenellaceae bacterium
TTTTGGCAACTTACCCCAAGTGTTGCCACCCCTATAGCCAGAAGGCTAAGGATTGTTTTGTTAAGATTTTTCATTGTTAGTTTTTTTTGTTTCCCCTTTTGAATTTCTTTGCTTGCCTACCAAGCATCTCCCCCATTTAGGATATCTTCTACAGAACCTAGTAGAATTTCACCCTCGATTTCGATCTCTAGAATCTCCACTGATGGAGATTGGTACATGTGTTGTTTCATTTTTTTTGAAGTTTATAGTGTTTTTATTAAAATAGGGTGTAAAATTATTAAAAAAAATACAAATATCCAAATGGTAAAACTTATTACATAAACAGATAGGTCGTTAGCACTATAGTGCTAACGACCTATCTGTATTAAAGCTAAATTATTGCGTATTATAGCACCTCGCCACGAAGGGTTGGGCCCTTAGTTGGATCAGGGTTTACAGTGTACTGAATCTCTGGGTAGCCAGCTGCAGCAATTGCTGCATTCATCGCATCAACCTTAGTATTAAGCTCTGCAATATCTAGGACGTTTTGATCGCCAAATACACCATTGCTTACAGCAGAAACGTAGTAGACCTCCGATACTGTAATTGGAGCGTCCTCTTCAATGGAATTAGAGTACCCAATCGCATTTGGGTTGGGGATATTTACCATCTCTCCAGTAGAGTAGCAACCAATTAGACTAGAAAACTGAGTGCTCGATCCTAATATCAACCCGAAACGAGTTTGTGTCAGATTACCTTCATTAGTTAATGTACCGGTGTAGTAACAACCAATAAGTTCTGATGAGTATGGTGTAATACCCCCAGTTATACCATCAACAGAAGTTATATCAGTAGATGAGTAGCAACCAATAATTGGCTCTCCCCATCTGCTATTACTTGCAATTGAAGCTACGTAAGAAGTCCCCTTAATACTACCTCCTATAGATGCACAGTTAATAATAGTTCCTTGATTTTCTGAGCATATAACTGCTGTATTAGGCACTGTATTAGTAATTGAAGGCTCTACTATTGTTATATTTTTCAGTGTACCTCTATTATTACCGATAAGCGCAAATCCATCCAATGAACCATTAAATCTCATGCCGTAGATTGAATATCCGTTACCATCAAATGTACCACCATACATATTTTTAAATCTATTGCAAATAGGTGCCCACTCCTCGGTTAGAGTAATGTCATTCATAAGAGTAATATCTATATCGACAGTCACATACTCTCCGAGCTCAATAGTGTTAGATAGGTCTCTAATTGCCAGCAGGTCGCTTTCGCGATAGATCGCCGTGATGTTTTCAGCAGGTGTTGGAGTATTGCTAAGGTCGGCAGTGTAGATGACACCTGCTTGATACTCTTTATCAGTCTCCATAGTATAGTGTTTGTTATACTCAGGAATATTATCCATAGTCGAGAAATGGAGTGTTCTAGCTCCTGAGTTAGGGCGTATAACTCTATATACTCTAAGTGGTTGGCTTACAGTACCAGCAGGGTAGGAGAAGTTTTCGTTTATTCTGTAATCATTATCTCCGTCTCTAAAGTGGATATGCGTTGGAATGTCATCAGTAGTTACAAGTGGGAATTTAATTAGCATTACTGCAGTCTCGTGCTTGAATACCATAGTCTCAGCACTATTATCTGCTGCTACCGAGAACTCTGCTTTCATCCAGATCTTACCATTTAGGTGTACGCTTGGCTGTAACAAAAAGAGGTCAAGATCAACGAATTCGCTATCAGGGAGCTCTTGTGCGTCACGCATATCAAGGTTAGTGATAACAGAGCCATCCACAGCAGGATATACAGCTACGTAGTTACCCTCAGAAAGAGCCGTGCCACCATCTACCATAGTAAACTCTCCAGTCTGTGCACTATTAGCGCCACTGTATGAGAAGTTAGCCATCCACTCCTTAGTAGTAGCGTTGAATACTGAAACTACATCGGTCTCAAGAGGCTTTGCCTCACCTCCATTTCTCCAAGTGATTGAAATTGGTGCAGTCTCGCTTGGGTGCGTGATGTTTAGTCTAGTCTCAGCGGCGCTTGGTGTGCTAGCGCTTAGAACTGTAACTGTTCCTTCGGTTGGGGTTGTTGGCGCTACCTCCACTGTACTTCTCTGGCAACTTACCCCGATAGTTACTAATCCTATAACCATTAGGCCTAGGATCATCTTGTTAAAACTTTTCATTTTTTTCTTTGCTTTTTTTTAATTTCTCTTGCGAAGTGCCCACTACCAAGCGCTTCCACCATTTTGGATATCTTCCACAGAACCAAGTAGAATACATCCCTCGATTTCAATCTCAACTATCTCCACAGTAGGAGAATCATAATTCTTCTTTTTCATTCTAAATAAATATGTTTTAGGTTATTAATTCTTCTTCAATTAGGTGCAAAGTTAGTAAAAAAATATCATGATAGATCTATTTTAAGTAATAAATATTTATCAATCGTTAAATTATATTAATCATATTATCAATTAGTAAGATTAAATTGAAGTTGTTGCTATATGTTTTTTTGCATAATGAGTATTATATGAATTGTTAAAATAGTATTAATTCATCTTGGTATATTGAGCAACGCTACTTGTTAATATAGTGGATAGGGTATATATACAGAAGGAGCTCGGTATTTAAACCAAGCTCCCTCTGTATTATATCTATATGTAGAAATTCTAGCCGTGGATCGCCTCGCCAAGTGCTGCGGCCGCTGCCTCCATAATTCCCTCGGCAATGGTAGGGTGTGGATGGACAGTTGAGATAATCTCAGCTGCCGAAACGCCCCTTTGAACCATATATGTAAGTCCTGCGACCATCTCTGTTACATTAAGCCCAGTTAGGTGAGCCCCTAGAAGCTTACGAGCATCGCTACCCTCGAATACTAGCTTTACAAGGCCGTCACGTGCACCAGCCGCCGCCGCCTTGCCACTAGCCATCATAGAGAACTTTCCTACTGTAATCTCATAGCCCTTCTCTATTGCTTGCGCCTCGGTAAGGCCCACAGATGCAACCTCGCAGGTAGTATATACACACGATGGAATTGCTGAGTAGTCTACACCGTGGCTCTTATGACCACAGATACCCTCAACGCAGGCGATAGCCTCGGCAGTCGCAACGTGCGCAAGTGCAGGTGTTGCAATAACATCACCAATAGCGTAGATACCCTTAACCGAAGTTTCGTAGCTCTCTAGATCAACGGTTATCTTACCACGCTCTATCGCTACACCTACCTCTTCAAGGCCGATGCCCTCGATATTTGCAGTAATACCTACTGCCGATAGTACTATATCAGCCTCTAAGGTCTGCTCGCCCTTCTTACCGCTAATGGCAACTTGGCATCCGCTATCACTCGCCACAACACTCTGTACAGCTGTTGAGGTCATAACAGTAATCTTCTTCTTACGAAGTACACGCTCTAGGGTCGATGAGATCTCTGCATCTTCGAGTGGAGCAACTCTGTCGAGGTACTCAACTACTGTAACCTTAGTTCCAAGCGTTGAGTAGAACGTTGCGAACTCTAGTCCAATAGCACCACTACCAACAACTACCATTGTGGCAGGAAGTTCCTTTAGGCATAGAGCCTCTTTGGATGTGATAACTCGCTTGCCATCAACTGGAATTGCATCGACTCTGCGTGGACGTGCGCCAGTGGCAATAATAATGCTCTTCGCCTCATACTCTGTCCCTGCAACCTCTACAACACCAGCCCTTACCACACGACCCTCGCCTACAATAACATCGACGTTATTCTTCTTCATAAGGAACTCAACGCCTTTGTTCATCTGCGAGGCAACCGAACGGCTCCTATCAACAATAGCTGAGATGTCAGCCGATGCGCTGCCCTCGATGTTAACGCCATATGCCTTAGCGCCTTGTGCATATTCATATACCTGCGAGCTCTTTAGTAGCGCTTTGGTTGGGATACAGCCCCAATTTAGGCATACGCCGCCAAGTTCGGCACGCTCAACGATTGCAACTCTCTGGCCTAGCTGCGAGGCACGAACAGCTCCAGCATAGCCCCCCGGGCCCGAGCCAATAATAATAATATCGTACATTTTTTTATATTTGGTTAATATGTAAATTTCTTGTCACTCTCAAGTGGATTAAAATTCATCTTACGTTTAGGAGCCTTTACATTGTCTAGGTAGTCGGGCTTTCTAGCGTATATCTCCGAGTAGTTGAAGTAGTAACCCTTAACTCCATCTCTAGTCTCACCGCTTAGTGGAATAAACTCAACTGCACGGCTAAGTATAATAGGTGTGCTCCAATCTAGCCCCATAAGGTCAACAACATCCTCGGCGTGGTCGAAGTATATTACCCACCAAGGTGACTCCTCGCTAAGGCCACTACCAGTAGCCTTGATAGTGGCAACTATCATCTCTAGGTTGTGCATTAACTTCGCTGCCTCCTCTTCGTTGCCCGTCATAGCATATAGGTAGGCAAGGGCGTTAATATCTCGTGGGTTGAATGGTTCAATTTCGAGAATTGCCGATGCGAGTGCTATCGCTCGGCGGTAGTCAGCAGCCGTTGGGGTAGAGTAACCCGACATAATATCTTCTAGCTCAGCTCTCGCACTATTATCTAGTAGCGGCATATAGTTTACCTGCTCGCCATACCCATAGTATAGGTAGTGGAAGTCCTCTTGTGTTAGGGTACTATCTTGCAGGCGATACCTATCGAATAGTTGCTGATAGAAGTACTTTGAGGATGGATTAGATATCGAGTCCCTGATAGCATCCATATCTGGTGGGCTCTGTGCTCTAGTGCTTAGTGAGCATAGTAGCACAGAGACCATAATAATTAATTTTCTATAGGCCATAGCGATCTATCTGTGTCTTTAGTCTATCCTTTAGGGAGTCCGTAGCCTCTACAAGTGGAAGGCGCACGGTGCTAGTCATGATTCCCTTAAGCTCTAGTGCAGCCTTAGCTCCCACTGGGTTACCCTCGGCAAATAGTAGGTCTGTCGCCTCCCAAAGCTCTAGTGATAGCTCCGAAGCTAGCGCCATCTCACCCCCTAGGGCAAAGTGTACCATTGAGCACATCTTCTGCGGGAAGCAGTTTGCACTAACCGAGATAACACCATCGCCACCAAGTCCAATAATCGGCTGAGTTAGGTTGTCGTCACCCGAGATTACTAGGAAATCAGATGGTCTATCTCTTAGTATGTATGCCACTTGCGAAAGGTCGCCCGATGCCTCCTTAACAGCTACTGCCTTACCTCTAAAGTCATTTGCTAGGCGTAGGGTAGTCTCTGCAGTCATATTTACCCCCGTACGTCCCGGTACGTTGTATAGGATAACTGGAAGTGGTGAGTTCTTTAGTACCTCTGCATAGTGAGCGTAGATACCCCTTTGGTTAGGTTTGTTGTAGTAGGGCACAACAGATAGGATAGCATCAACGCCATTAAGGTCTGTGTTCTGTAGACTGCGGACCACCTCAGCGGTATTATTACCACCGATACCCACAACAATTGCGCGTTTGCCTGCATTATGCTCTACCACGTGGCGCACAACTCTATTGCGCTCCTCTTGGCTAAGTGTTACACTCTCGGCAGTAGTGCCAAGTACTACGTAGTAGTCGACCCTCTCGGTGTGGTTAAGTAGTGCCGTTAGTGCAATGTAATCAACTTCGCCATTGGCTTTAAATGGTGTTACTAGGGCAACACCTACCCCCTTTAAACTCTTCATATCTCTGTTTTTTTATTTAAATTTTTAATACTCTGGAATCATATCGATAATTTCTAAGCTATATGCCTCGAAGCTCTCTAAAGGCTCGCCACTAAGCTCTCCAACCCCTACGATATAGTAACTATCGGAGTTATAGTCCTTGATTAGTAGTTCTGTTGCGCTAATCCACCTCGATGACTCTATAGATATATTCCATATATAGCCTAGTGTTTGGCTCTGACCATCTACAACTCTACTTACCATTGCTCCGTCACTCTCCATTACTCCACTAGCTATAAGTCCATTTCGAGTATTGATAGTAACGTTATAGGCGTATGGATGGGTCGAGTGCTCGCTATCTGGGATAAGGTAGATATTGCCATATTTCTCAATAAACTGCCCCTTTAGGCTCTTGCTATACCCTAGATAATTAACGACAGACTCAGAATCCTCATTGTCATAGTAGTAGACCTCATTTTTAAGGGTTATAGTGCCCTGTGGGTGTTGGAGTATTAGTGTGGTGTCGCTTAGTTCATAGCAGTCACTATCTACTACTAGCTCCTCGTTAAGGTTTTTTGCATCTAGTGACTCCTTTAGCTCATCTCCCTTAACCTCTCTAATTGATAGGTTACCTTCGGTGTGTGGTATGTAGATATACTTGAACTCCTGCTCTTTAGGTTTATAGATAGCAGTACGGTCGTGCTGTGAGTTGCTGTTGTAGAACTTTACAAACAGTTCATCACTATCGATTAATGAGTAGTACTCGCTAGCTACTGCCTGTCCATCTCTAAAGCTGTTTACCACTAGGTATATAGGCTCGAGGTCTTCCCTTACGATATGTTGGTAGTTGAGGCTATCTGCATATATGCGCAAAGGTATCTCTACCTCGTGGAGTTCGTTGTATGAGTCACCGTTGCCTACAATAATTAGTCGCTCGCTGAGTGCAAGTGGGGTGTTTGGGCTCTGGCTACTAAAGTCACACTTGTAGTGGTTAGACATGTGGATATATGGCGATACTCCCTCAGGGCGGTAGGCGTTTATTAGTAGCTCCTCGCCATCGTCGCTGCTACTCTGTGGATATCCAAACCTAAAGTAGGTCTCCCAAGTGGCAGAGGGAAGTTTTGAGCCACGTAGGGCAGTGTAGTAAGATAGCCTTTGGTAGTCAAGGTCGCTCGACTGGTAGAACTTCCACAGAGATTTAGCCTCTATAGGGTCATACTCCTCAATGTGGCTAATGACGTGAGGGTGGGGAGCAATCTCCGATACTCTCCAGTGGAATATCATACCCTCGGCAGGGGTATAACCCCTTAGCGAGTAGTACTCCACCGCTCCCACTACATTATCTCCGTAGTGGTCATTAAAGATAGTGTGGATATAGTAGCCTCCTAAGCTATCAAATATATCCTTCTCAATGCCAGTTACTATTAATTCTTTAGTGCTATTATCTATGCTGCAACCTATTGATATAGGATCTTTAGTGCCATTAGAGAATGTAACTTGCAGAAAATCGTGGTTCTTGTAGGGTTTAAGCTCCTCTTTGGTGTACCATAGGTAGGTGCCGTTAGCTACCTCTCCATCAACTCTGTAAATTGCATCTCGGTGGTTGCCATCTCGTGTTATCTGCTCGCTTTCTATTACCTGAGTACCCTTAGCGCTCTTTAGTAGCGCTATATTACTCGGTAGCTCGATAATTAAATCCTGATAGTGGCTCCTATTAAAGTCAGCGTAGCGAAGTGCCTCGCTGAGCCCATCTCTAATTATGGCTTGGTCAGTGATATATATATAGTTCCTGCTCTTAGGCTTCATTATCTTTGAGTTGATAGCACCTAATTCAACTGCTAGGGTGCGCTCCCCAGAGCTCCACTCTCCTTTAAGGTTGTTATAGTTGATTGTAAACTCACCTGTGGCCTCACCCTTCTTGGTGTACTCACTTAGGATAATCTCATCGCCTCGGAGATAACCTCTAAGCTCTAGCCTATTATCGGAGTTCGAATAGTAATAGTAGTCGCCCCATACATTTTGCCAATCACTATTCCAATCTATGGTAAGGGTCATAGTAATAGGGTACTTACCCCCGAGCTCTCCCTTAAGGTGTAGGGTCTCGTTGGTATCTTCACTCTGGCCATAGGCTGAGAATGTAGTTACTATGGTTAAGAGTATATATAAGAGGGTACTTCTCATAGTTAGTCTATATTAATGCGATTAAAGAATGTATCTTCGTCAATGACCTCAGTGCCAAACTTCTCGGCCTTAGCTATCTTAGCAGGGCCAACGCCACTGCCAGCTACCATAAGTGTAGTACTCTTGCCCACTGAGCTTTGGTTTTCGCCGCCGTGCGCCTCGATAAGGGCACGCAGATCCTCTCTGCCTATGCGCTGGAAAGTCCCTGAAATAACGACCTTCTGCCCACTTAGCGACTCTGAGGCTAGCTCTTTGGCTTGACCCTCGAGTTGTACGCCAGCTCTGCGTAATTCCTCTATTATATCTATATTCTTCTGATGTGTAAAGAAGTCTAATATCGATTCGGCAACCTTTGCTCCAACATCATCAACAGCCATAAGCTCCTCGAGTGACGAGGCTTTGAGTGCATCGATAGATGGAATCGCAGCGGCTAACTTCTTAGCCGTAGTCTCGCCAACATAGCGGATACCTAGCGCAAATAGTACCCTAGAGTATGGAACCTCCTTTGAGTTCTCGATGCCATCGACTACATTCTGTGCCGATAGCGTTCCCATCCTCTCTAGCCCCTCTATATCCTCGACCCTTAGAGTGTAGAGGTCAGCAATATTTTCGATGAGTTTATGGGTAAGGAGAAGTTCAATGGTCTGCTCTCCGATGGAGTCTATCTGCATAGCCTTGCGAGAGACGAAGTGTGCAATTCTACCCACAATCTGAGGAGGGCAGCCCTCCGCGTTGAGGCAGTAGTGCTTAGCCTCGCCCTCGACCTTAGTTAGAGGAGCGTAGCAGGCAGGGCATAGCTTCGGAAACTCAATAGGGGTGCTAAATAGTGAACGGTTCTTAGTCTCCACACGCGTAATCTTAGGGATAATCTCTCCACCCTTTTCGATTACTACCTCATCGCCAACTCTAATGTCAAGAAGTGCAATCTGTTCGGCATTGTGCATAGATGCACGCTTAACAGTTGTTCCGCTGAGTTTTACCGGCTTTAGGTTTGCAACTGGAGTTACTGCCCCAGTGCGCCCAACTGAGAACTCTACGCTCTCTAGTATGGTTGTAGCCTCCTCGGCCTTGAATTTATATGCTACTGCCCAGCGTGGAGCCTTAGCCGTTGAGCCAAGTGAACGCTGTGCAGAGATTGAATCAACCTTGATTACGATACCGTCGGTGGCAAATGGAAGTTTATGGCGGGCGATATCCCACTTCGCAATAAAGCTCTCAACCTCGGCAATAGAGTTGCACGATGTAGAGTACTTAGATGTTGCGAAGCCCCATTTAGCCATCCTCTTTAGGGTCTCGAAGTGCGAGGTTAGTGAGCTGTCATCGCTCTGAACACTATATAGTACGCACTCTAGCTCTCGTCTCGCTATCTCCTTAGGACTTAGTAACTTCAGGCTGCCAGATGCCGCATTTCTTGCATTTGCAAATAGCTCTTCGCCAGCCTCAGCCCTCTGCTCGTTGAGCCTATCGAATACCTCGAATGGCATATATATCTCACCTCTTACCTCCATAAACTCAGGGATGTCATCGCCTAAGAGCTCTAGTGGAATCGAGCGAATTGTACGAACAGCCGCACTTACATCGTCGCCACGCTGCCCGTCACCTCTAGTGACAGCACGCACAAACTTGCCATCTTGGTATGTGATACTAATAGCCGTACCATCGAACTTCAGTTCGCAGCAGTATGACTGCTCGCCTACCTCCTTCTCGACTCTAGCCATCCACTCCGATACCTCAGTAGTGGAGTAGGTGTTGGATAGTGACTGCATCGCAACTCTGTGCTCAACACTCTGAAAGCCACCACTAAGGTCACTGCCGACCCTTTGAGTAGGTGAGTTCTCATCGAAGAGCTCAGGGTTCTGACTCTCTAACTTCTCTAGGCTCTTTAGTAGAGCATCAAACTCCATATCACTTACCTCAGATACATTATCGATATAGTATCTGCGATTTAGATAGTTAATTCTATCCCTTAGGTTCTTTATTTCTTCTGCTTTCATACCTCAAAAATAAGAAAAATGATTTGATTATTTCGTTAGTAACTATTTTTTAATTATAATTGCAATAAATTAAGTAACGATAACCCCAATATCAGAGTCTTTAATATTCTGTATTGTAGAAATTTAATTGAGAATTTTACCTGAATTTTTTAGAATTATGTCAACAAGAAGAGTTAACGCGTCCAGAATTGCTAAGAGAAGAGTTATGACAAGCTATGAGAAGCTAAGTGATGAACTGAAAGCTCTACTCAAGGAGAGGTATCCTGATGGATTCACCGACCATATGTCCCGTATTGATAAGCCAAATGGCGACTTTTTCTATGGGGTTATGCTTGAGACTGAAGACTCGATTTACTTTGTAAAGATATCGGTTAAGATTGACGATAAGACCCAAGAGGATATCGAAAAGGATCTATTTGCTGATAGCGTTGAGGAGGTTGATGTAAAGGGTGTTGAGGAGATCGCAGATAGTGTTGAAAGTGACGACTAAAATCTAAATATAGAACCCAATGGCAGACTCAGGCCTACTCTTTTGTACTGGTGCGCCTCTTGACCGTAAGGAAGATAGAGAGTATGCACTATGTGTCAAGGAGTGGAAGGGTAAGAAGATCGTCTCGGGGGGAACTACAGCCAAAATTATAAGTAGGGAGTTAAAGAGGACCATTACGGTCCTTCCTAATGCTAGGGGAGTAACTCTGCCAATCGAATCTCGTATGTTGGGTATCAACATAGTGAGCGAGGGTGTCATTACCCTTAGTTGCGTGCGTAGACTACTCGAGCATCTGGCCGAGAATAGCTCTAGAACTCAATTAATTGCACAGCAAAGTAGTGTCGATAAGAAGATCGTATATCTACTACTTAGCCATCGAAATATTAAGATGATTATCGGGACGCGCCTCAATGAGGCGCATCTTGATCCGACACTGCCATATACCCTCGAGAGGCGTGTAGATATTATGCACGATATTGCAAAGATACTTCGTGAGGAGTTCAGAAAGAATGTGGAGATAGTCTACTACTAAAACCCTGCTATAATCATAGTAGGGTTTTTTACTGTTTTGAATTTTGGTTGTAGGCGCATCTCTCGCACGCTGATGCTTTTCCCCAAGCTCCGATTGCGTGGTTCGCTTAATTGAAAGCCCCTTGAATAGGCGCTATGGGGTCGCAGGTGCATACGCACTTTTCAGGCGTGAAAAGATGTCTAAATTTTACAGTGCTTCACTAGAAGTTGGTGTAGCCCCATCTCCCTTAAGGTCGATGAGCCCACCAACTTCTTTAC
>CAYJFH010000068.1:0-11094 GCA_964369485.1 uncultured Rikenellaceae bacterium
GTAAGCTCTATCTTCTTGCTCTAGTATTTAATCTATAGTCTGATATATGCACAAAAAAAGAGTGTCAGTATCTTAATACTAACACTCTTTTTGAAATGATGGGTGGAAGACCGGGATCGAACCGGCTACCTCTAGAACCACAATCTAGCGCTCTAACCGAATGAGCTACATCCACCATTTATCTCACTGCTCGAGGCGTTAATCCTCGTAATGAGAGTGCAAATATAATAGTAAATTTTGATAAATGCAAATATATATCGACACTTTTTTATAACTTTGTGGAATTAAAACCCAAAAATATGAAGTATAGTAAGTTACTTAACACTAAAAGTTCGAGGAGTTCAATAGCTAGGGTCATAGCGACTTTGGCCGTTGCGCTGAGCGTTGGTGTGGTAATACTTGCAACGATTATAGCAGATGGTTTCCGCAAGGAGATAGAGTGGAAGACTATCGAGGTGCTCGATAACATTCGTATCAAGTCGGCTAGTTCCTTCTTTGTCTCGGATATCTCTATAGAGCTCGATGAGCAGAGCACCAAGGAGATTAATGAGATCATTGCACCGATTGAGATTAAAGGAGTGGTAGAGCATCAGGCACTATTGCAGGCTGGAGTGAACATCCTTCCAACTATGCTTTCTGCCGATCTCGATACTTCAACTCCTAGTGGGGCGATAGTTCTCTCTAAGAGTGCTGCTCGTAGTCTTGGTGTTGAAGTTGGAGGTACTGTCGAGGTACTGACCATTGACGGAGGGATGCAGAGTCGTCAGTACCTAAATGTGGACTCTATCTACTCGTCGGGACTGGGAGATATTGAGAGTGCGCTTGCCTATATCTCGCTGAGTGACGCCCGTAAGATGGCAGATATTGTTGGAAGTAGTGTGAGTTACTATGCCATTGATAAGGAGTTATCGACCTCAACATACGAGAACTTATATAACTATGCAGATGAGAATGGTCTGTACCTTGAGAGTGTAGATGAGCGTGCGCCTCACGTCTTAGGGTGGTTAGATATGGTAGATAATAACATCTCAATTGTCCTTATTATTATGGTTCTAGTGGCAATTATCAACGTTATGACCTCTACCCTTATCGTGATGCTCGATAATACTAAGATACTCGCCATGCTTAGAGCTGTGGGGATGAGCCGAAAGGCTGTCTCTGGTGTCTTTATCTTAGCTATTGGTCGCCATACGCTTTTAGGTGTGCTCTATGGGGTTTTAGTGGCGGTTGCCATAGGGCTTGTGCAGATGATAACGGGGATTATACCGCTGGATTCTACGTGGTACTTCGTGAGCGCTGTGCCTATCTACTTTGCACCTATAAAGATAATCGGCTATCTCATTTTGATGGTAATCGCTATTTTTGTATCTTTGATGGTGCCTGTAGCTATAGTCTCTAGAATGGATATAGCCTCATCGCTTAAGTATCAATAATAAACTCTGTGCCGATATGCTAGATTTTATAGACTTTTCTTTTATCGACTTTCTGGATGTGGTGGTAGTTGCGCTACTGCTATTTCAGATATATAGGGTTGTGCGCGGAACTGGTGCGATGGCTACCTTTGCAGGTATCTTTATTATATACTTGGCGTGGATTGTCGTTAGGATGCTAGGGATGGAGCTCCTAAGTAACCTCTTGGGGCAGGTGATTGGTGTAGGTGCGCTGGCGCTTGTTGTAGTATTTCAGCAGGAGATACGTAGGTATCTATTGATGCTCGGTAGGCGCTCGAATCAGGGGATATGGAAGCGAATATTTATGCGTGGCACAAAGATTAGTGTCGATAGAGCTATTCAGAAGGAGATATACGAGGCGGCTGTTACTATGTCGAAGAGCAAGACTGGTGCCCTTATTGTTATGGAGCGCAGTACTGATTTAGAGGTCTATGAGAGCTCGGGCGATAGGATCGATGGTGTTATATCTCGTAGGCTTATTGAGAGTATATTCTTTAAGAACTCTCCACTTCACGACGGTGCTATGATAATTAGTGGGGGGCGTATCAGTGCTGCGCGCTGTATCCTCCCGACATCTGATAACCCCAATGTGCCAGCCCATCTAGGTCTAAGGCATAGGGCGGCTCTAGGTCTTTCGGAGAATAGCGATGCTCTCACTATAGTAGTATCTGAGGAGACTGGGCGTATTACCGTTGTAGAGAATGGTGAGATTAAGACTCTAAAGGAGAAGGAGCAGTTAAAGGCGCTACTCTTGGGCGATGCTATATAGTTGATATAAAATTATATAGTCGCTATTGTTTTTCTGTGAGGTAATCGCTATCTTTGGATAGTAGAAGGCTCGAGATTTTCCGATGTTTTGTCTTTTGAGGGTGATTTAATCTGTGTTTCTGATTAGGATTATCTCTGTGTGTTTTACCATACATTGTCAAGTATAACCCTAAAATATTAACCCCTAAACAAAAAGACAATGAAACACCTCTTTACCCTATGCACAGCTGTGCTATCTATCTTTATGCTCTCAGGTTGCGATAATAGTCCAATGCCACCCCCTGAGCCACCACTCCCACCAGAGCCCACTATCGAACTCACTAACCCATTTAGCATTATACTCTCAGGTATGGATTCTCCAGAGAGTGTAGTAGCAGAGGTAGAGTGTAATGGTGACTATATCTACTATGTAGGCGTTGTGCCGAAGGCTAGCCTAACGGAATTAGACGTTAAGAGCGATGCAGCGGTACTAGCACTTATTCAAGGCCTCACACCAGAGGTTAACCTTCGTCAAGTCGATAATAACTATACATACAGTGGAGCGGCTACTATTATGCTCTCCGACCACTGGGAGTTGAGTCCAATGGTTGAATACACTATCTTTGCTGTATCGTTTAACGAGGAGGATATGATGTTGACAAACCTCTATCGTACAAGCTTTATGGTCGAGGAGCCAGTAGAGCCAGTAGATTTTACTGTTGATTTCGATTTGGGTGTGCCAACACATACTAAGATACCATTCTCTACTATCCCTAGCGATAATAGCACCGTATATATAATTAATATAGTACATAAGATAGTGATTGACTCTAGGCCAGCAGAGGATCTAATGAAGGCGCTTATTGATGAACTTGCAGGATCGGGCAACCTTGAGGGAAGTTTAGTTAAAGGGCCACTGAATAACGTAGAGTACACAAACCTTGAGCCTGAGACTGAGTATGCGCTTGTGGCATTTGCATTTGATGGCGAGAAGGCGATTTCGGAGCTATCATACGCCATTGTAAAGACTGCGGATACTCCTCCTGAGCCAGCGCTACCTGATAATATTGTGGGTGCTATCTCGGCTAGTGTCACCTCCGATGTGACACACCTATATATAACAACAGATAGAGCAGGCTATAGCGGCAACTTCTACGTTGGTCACGGTAGGCAATCTGACCTTGATATGATAAGCGAGTCGGCAGGTGGTAAAAACCTTGCCGAGGCTGCCGCTCAGTGGTTCTATGATCTAGAGGTTAGCGAACACTCAACCGATCTATCTATTGTCGATAATAGATATGTATTTGATCACGACCTCACCGACTATAAACTCCAAGATTGGTACACTAGCCCCGGAGGAAAGAATAACTTTGCAGTGGTATTTGCCCTTAGCTCTAGCGGCGAGATAGATTGGACGATTGATCCAACTATACTATTTGAGAAGACCAAAGATGCAGTAGATGCTACTGAGGACTTTACCGTTGCCATTGAGGTGGGTAAGTTGGAGAGTGGCGAAACGGTGATTACCTATACTCCATCACACAAGGAGACGCTATACTATGGAGCTGTCTTTGAAGCAGTTGTTATTGAGAACTTTGTGGATCAGGCTCTATTCTCTGCTGTAACAGTGTTGGAGACCTACGTAAATACCCTTAAGGCTGGCGATATGTCGGTGGTATATGACAACCTACCTCAGAAGGCTATCTATACAGCACTTGCATTCGGGGTGACCCATAAGAAGTATATACCAGTGGGTACGATTGTGCGCAAGGACTTCTATATCGGTAGCTCTCAGATGATCTATGGCGAGCTGTCAGAGGAACTCGCGGTCGTGAAGGCACGAGCAGAGGTAGAGAGTATCGCAACTCCTAGCCGCTTTGTCTATAGAGATCTAAGACTATAGTCTAGCCATAACTCATTTTGTAGAGTAGGTTTGGTGCTTAATCTTCGCCAAGCCTACTCTCTGTTTATATAGGGGGGGAGGCGCATAAAAATCTTGTTTTTGTAAAAAATATGATATAAAAGTTGTATTTTAAAGAAAAATTGCCTAGATTTACATATTCATATTTATATAATGCGGCTCAGAGGAGTTAAAATCTTAGTATAAGATTTAGAGTGTGAGAGAATCACACCGCAGTAATGCATAGGCTCAGCACTTAAGCGAGCAATAATATCTAAATTTTATGGAAGTTTTAAAGTTATTTTTAAAACTATCCGTTTTTAGCCTGTGTATTTCTTTAAGTTTTTTTAGAAAAATAATTTTTCGTCTCTTTTTTTAGAATTATTGCTAAGATTCATTTTTTTTATTATATTTGCATCAACTTTTGTTGCTATTCTTGCGGAATTGTAGGGTTTTTTGTCTGCTTGAATACTCCCATAATTCACCTTAATTTAATTAACCCAACAAACAAAAAAGAAAAAACTATGAAAAATCTTTTCAAATTTGGTTCTTTCCTACTTGCTGCAGCTGTTGCACTAGTATCTGTAAGTTGCCAAAGCAATGATCCAGATCCAGTAACTCCTCCAACAGGTAAGATTAGTCCATTTACCCTAACAGTGACTGGTACATCAGCAATTGAAACTACAAAGGCTGTTGTTAACTACAGCACAAGCGAAACTGCACACCCTTACTTCGTAGGTGTTGCTACTGAAACTGCATACAATGCAGTTGATGCTACTAATGATGCAGCTCTTCTTGCTTTTGTAAAGCAACTTGCTCCATCTGCTAACCTAACAACTGTTGACAACAAGTACGTTTACACTGGTAACGCTTCTGTTGATGTAAACACAGTTTATCCACTTACTTCAGGTACTAAGTATGTAGCATTCGCTGTTGCTTTTAACGCAGAAGGTGCTGCTCTTACAACTGTTGCTAAACAAGCGTTTACAGCTGCTGATGGCGGTTCTGTAGTTGATTTTACAGCTACATTTGAAGTAACAGAAGTAACAGAATCTACTGTAACATTCAACCTTACTCCAAGTGATAACGAGACTGAGTATGCTTACAACGCTATTGAAACTTCAGTATACGAATCTTATACAGAGGCTGAGTTTATGCAACTTTTCCTTGATGCTATGATTCAACAAGGAACACTAGCGCAAGTTATTGCTGTTGGTCCACTTACAGGTCAAGGTTATGTTGAACTAGATCCAGAGGTTTCATACACTCTATTTGCCTTTGCAACTGATGGTGCTGTTGCTACTTCAGCAATCTCGGTTAAAGAGTTTACAACTTCTGCAATCGTTCCAGATCCAGAACTTCCAGCTGACATCGCTGGTACTATTACAGGTTCTGTAACAGCAGAGATCTCTAATATCTACCTTACTACAGATGCTGCTTCTTACTCAGGTAAGTGGTACCTAGGTAACGGTACTCAGGCTCTATATGAAGAGATCCTAGCTGCAGGTGGTAACTTTGCTGACGCTGCTGCACAGTGGTTCTACACAACAGAGACAGGTACTTACGGTACTGACCTTTCAGTAGTAGATAACGCTTATGTATTTGATGCTGCTGTAACTGATCATGTACTAGGTGGTTGGACTGTTGCTGCGGATGATAGGAATAACTTCGTAGTTATGTTCCCTCTTACTGACGCTGGTCAAATCGATACAGCTTACGAGCCTACAGTTCTATTCGTAAGAACTCTTGCAGCTACTGCAGCTTCGGCTGACTTTACTCTAGATATCACAGTAACTGATATCGTAGCTGATAAGGCAACTGTAACAGGTACTCCATCTGAGCCAACTGCACTTTACTACATGGGTGCTTGGACTTCAGAAGGTATTGCAGGTATCTCTGACGAAGAACTAGTTCAAGTACTTCCAAGTCAAGCGTCATTTGCTCCAAATATTGGTGCAGGTACAAGAGTGCAGAACTACACAACTCTTCCTTCAAATACAGCGCTAACAGTTCTAGCAGTTGGTGTAGATAAGGCAGGTAACCCAACTACAGGTATCTTCAAAAAAGAGTTCACTGCAGCTACTTACGCTCCATCTAACAACTACGGTATGATCTCTAAGTTCACTGCTAAGGGTTCGATGGTTAAGAATGTAATCAACATGCACGCTCCAGTAGCAGTTGCAAATGTTTCTAGAATTGCAAAATTCTAATTAGATAAGTTTTATAGCTACTAAAGTTAGCTATATAAACCATAATACTTTTTTAGTAGGGTTGTTAACCGAAAGGTTAGCAACCCTACTTTTTTATGTATTTTAAAGAAATTTTACTATATTTGGAGTGTATTAACCTCTGGTTATATTGATATTAACTAACAATTAAAACAGTGAAATTATGAAACAGATCGCCTCTATTGCCCTATCCTTATCTTTAGTGTTAAGCTCAATCTTCCTTATTGGCTGTCAGGACAAGCAGTCACCGCAACCATCAACACCAGAAACGCCTGAGCCGATAGTTAAGATTGCTCCATTTACACTCGCTGCAAATAGTTGTGAGGCTGTCGAGGAGCAAACCATTACTATCTCTTACGACCAGAGTGTGGAGCAGTTGCCATACTTCGTTGGCGTTGTGACCAAAGATGCCTTTGCCACGGTTGATCTTCAGGATGAAGCAGCGCTACATAGTTTTGTTACATCACTATGTTCGGTGGAGGATTTAACAGTAGTTGATGGCTCGTATGTATATAGTGGAACCACAACGATTCTACCAGCCTCGATATGGGGTATTGAGTGTGATATTGCCTATGTAGCATTTGCTGTAGCGTTTAATAGCGATGGTAATCTGCTAACGAATGTACAGAGCGTAGAGTTTATGGTCGAGACGCCAGCCATTCCTGCATTTACGGTGAATATTAATATTAAGCAGATCTACCATAATGCAGTGAGCTATGAGCTATTTCCGAGCGATAAGCAGACCTACTTTACATTTGCGGTTGTACCTAGCTCACACTTCGATGGCAGAGAAGAGGTAGAGGCGCTGCAGGCTATCATTGATAACTATATTGCCAATAAATCATTCTACCCTACAAAGGGTGATATTGCACAAGGTTATCGCTCTAACCTATCACCATCGACGGACTATAGCTTCGTGGCATTTAGTATAGCTGAGAGCTCTGGGGCGCCAATTCCAGCCTCTGCGGCCTCGCGTGTAGACTTCACAACACTTGCTCAATAGTGGGTCTAAACTAACTAATTTTCGCTGATATTTCTGGTTAATTTAGTGTTAAATTCTTAACACTAAATTAACTAGGATATTTAGAATAGAATATGTAACTTTGGAGATGAGTTTGCACTAGTGTGGCTTACATGAGTGCAAATTTCGGTATGCAAACTAACTTAATTCTTATAATATTAAACAAACAAAAATGGCTAAAAAATTTATTACTTGTGACGGTAACTACGCCGCAGCACATATCGCTTATATGTTTAGCGAGGTGTCGGCTATCTACCCAATCACACCAAGTTCGACAATGGCTGAGTACGTTGACGAGTGGGCAGCGAATGGAAAGAAGAATATCTTTGGTGAGACTGTTAAGGTCGTGGAGATGCAGAGTGAAGGTGGTGCGGCAGGTGCTGTTCACGGATCTCTTCAGGCGGGTGCACTTACAACTACATACACAGCATCGCAGGGTCTACTTCTTATGATCCCTAATATGTATAAGATCGCAGGTGAACTTCTTCCTGCAGTATTCCACGTATCGGCTCGTGCCCTAGCGGCTCAGGCGCTATCTATCTTTGGTGACCACCAAGACGTGATGAGTGCTCGCGCTACTGGCTTTGCAATGCTAGCGGCTGGTTCTGTTCAAGAGGTTATGGACCTTTCGGCAGTTGCTCACCTTTCGGCTATTAAGGGTAGAGTGCCATTCCTTAGCTTCTTCGATGGTTTCCGTACTTCACACGAGATCCAAAAGATCGAGGAGTTCGATACAACAGAACTTAAAGCACTAGTTGATGAGAAGGCGCTTTCTGAATTTAGAGCTCGTGCGCTAAACTCTGAGCGTCCACAGACTCGTGGTACTGCTCAGAATCCAGATATCTACTTCCAGAGCCGTGAGGCTGCAAACCGCTACTACGATGCACTTCCAGCAATCGTGGCTGAGTATATGGAGAAGATCTCTGCAATTACAGGTAGAGAGTACAAGCCATTTACATACTATGGTGCAGCAGATGCAGAGAATATCATCATCGCGATGGGTTCAGTTACTGAAACTATCAAAGAGGTTATCGATATAAAGGTTGCAGCAGGCGAGAAGGTAGGTCTACTATCTGTACACCTATACCGTCCATTCTCGGCAGAGTACTTCTTCAATGTACTACCTAAGAGCGTTAAGCGTATCTCGGTTATTGACCGTACTAAGGAGCCGGGTGCTAATGGCGAACCTCTATTTATGGATATCAAAGAGCTATTCTACAATAAATCTGAGCGTCCACTAATCGTTGGTGGTACATATGGTCTATCTTCGAAGGATACTACTCCTGCACAGATCGAGGCAATATATGCTAACCTAGCGATGCCAGAGCCTAAGGATGACTTTACAGTGGGTATCGTCGATGACGTTACATTCAAGTCACTTCCAGTAGGTAGTGAGTTCTCGGCAGGTGCTAAGGGTACATTCGAGGCTCGCTTTATCGGTCTTGGTGCTGACGGTACTGTTGGTGCAAATAAGAACTCTATTAAGATTATCGGTGATAATACAGATAAGTATTGCCAAGCATACTTCTCTTATGACTCTAAGAAGTCGGGTGGTTACACCTCTTCGCACCTTCGCTTTGGTGACTCACCAATCCGCTCTACATATCTAGTTGGTACTCCTGACTTCGTAGCTTGTCACGTTCCATCGTACCTAGGTAAGTACGACCTTCTAAAGGGTCTAAAGGATGGCGGTACATTCCTACTGAACTCAATTTGGAGCGCAGAGGAGGTAGAGGCGCACCTTCCAAACTCAATGAAGAGATATATGGCAGAGCATGGTATCAACTTCTACCAAATCAATGCAACTAAGATTGCAGCAGAGATTGGACTAGGTAACCGTACAAATACAATTATGCAGTCTGCATTCTTTAAACTAGCCGAGGTAATCCCTTACGAGCTAGCTGTTGAGCAGATGAAAAAGGCGATCAAGAAGTCTTACGGCAATAAGGGCGAGGCGATTGTAAATATGAATAACGCCGCAGTTGATAGGGGTGCCGCAGTTGAGAAGATCGAGGTTAAGGCCGAGTGGGCAAACCTTCCAGTTGAGGCAGCTGAGGTCGATAGCTCTAAACCAGAGTTTATCACTAAGGTTGTTGAACCAATCAATGGCCTTGAGGGAGACTCGCTACCAGTATCTACTTTTGTTGGTAGAGAGGATGGTACTTGGGAGAATGGTACTTCAGCATTCGAGAAGCGTGGTATCGCAGCCTTTATCCCAGCGTGGAAGTCAGAGAGCTGTATTCAGTGTAACCAATGTGCTTATGTTTGTCCTCACGCTGCTATCCGTCCATTCCTTGCGACAGAGGCCGAAGTTGAGGCTGCACCGGAGGGAACTGAGTTCGTTCAGGGTAATGGCGCTCTTAAGGAGTATAAATTCAAGATTCAAGTATCTCCACTTGACTGTACTGGTTGTGGAAACTGTGCGCAGGTATGTCCAGCGCCTAAGGCTAAGGCACTTGTTATGGAGCCACTTGCAGACCACCTAGCAGCAGAAGAGCCTAAGTGGGAGTACCTACACCACACAGTTGGTTACAAAGAGGTGCTAGATAAGACTAAGTCGGTGAAGAACCTACAGTTCGCTCAACCACTATTCGAGTTCTCGGGTGCTTGTGCAGGTTGTGGTGAGACTCCATATATTAAGGCTATCACCCAACTATTTGGCGATAGAATGATGGTGGCAAATGCTACTGGCTGTTCGTCAATCTATGGTGGTTCAGCTCCATCTACACCATACTGTAAGAATGCAGCAGGTCAAGGTCCAGCGTGGGCTAACTCACTATTCGAGGACAATGCAGAGTTCGGTTACGGTATGAGAATTGGTGGCGAGAAGCTAAGAGAGCGTGTTGCCCTTGTAATGGAGGACGCAATAGCTAACTGTTCGTGCTGCTCAGATGAGCTAAAGGATCTATTCCAACAGTGGCTAGATAACCGTACAAATGGTGCTAAGACTCGCGAACTTGCAGCGCAAATCCTACCACAAGCTGAGGCTTGTGATTGTGAGGCTTGTAAGGCTATCGTTGAACTGAAGGATCACCTAGTGGCAAAATCGCAGTGGATCTTCGGTGGTGACGGTTGGGCCTATGATATCGGATATGGTGGACTTGACCACGTACTTGCATCGGGCGAGAATGTCAATGTACTTGTAATGGATACTGAGGTCTACTCAAACACTGGTGGTCAGTCGTCTAAGGCTACTCCAGTGGGCGCAGTTGCTAAGTTTGCTTCGGCAGGTAAGCGTATCCGTAAGAAGGATCTAGGTGTTATGGCAATGAGCTATGGCTATGTTTACGTTGCGCAGGTATCTATGGGTGCTAACCACGCTCAGTACCTAAATGCAATTAAGGAGGCTGAGGCCTATGATGGTCCATCGCTAATTATCGCTTACTCACCATGTATCAACCACGGTATTAAGGGCGGTATGGGTGTTTCGCAACTTACAGCTAAACGCGCAGTAGAGTGCGGATACTGGCACCTATGGAGATTCAACCCAACAGTTGAGGCCGAAGGTAAGAATCCATTTACACTAGATAGCAAGGAGCCAGATTGGAGCAAATTCCAAGAGTTCCTAGGTAATGAAGTTCGCTATACTTCACTAGCAAAACAGTTCCCAGCAGAGGCAGATGAGCTATTCAAAGCATCTGAGGAGAACGCTAAGTGGAGATACGCTAGCTACGTTCGCTACGCTAAGTAGAGAGATACTTAGCTTTTAAATAAATTCGGAGGGGTCTATGCCAATTAAGGTGTAGA
>CAYJFH010000069.1:0-11088 GCA_964369485.1 uncultured Rikenellaceae bacterium
AAACAATAGCGGAAAGTACAAGGGGGCTTTCGACTATGCGACCCCCGAAACGTAACAAGAAAAAAGCACCCTTATGCGAGGGACGCACCTCTACAGATCGATTGAGTAGTGGAGGCCAACGCTCTCACGCCTTGCCATCGCCTGCTTAATGACAAGGTAGCTAACTTCGACCATATTGCGAAGTTCGCATAGTGGAACAGATACAACTGAGCGACGGTATAGATATTCAGTCTCCTCATAGATAGTCTGTAGGCGATGTAGAGCCCTCTCTAGTCGAATATTCGAACGAACAATACCCACATAGTAGCTCATAACCTGCTGCATCTCTTTAATCGATTGGGTGATTAGCACCATCTCCTCGGTATGGGTTGTACCCCTAACATCCCAATCAGGGATAGTTGGCATCACTGCATCTTGGTAGTGAGTGGCAGAGTGTTCGGCCGCCACGCTAGCAAATACAACAGCTTCGAGAAGCGAATTACTCGCAAGACGATTTGCACCGTGAAGCCCCGTGCGTGAGACCTCACCTATGGCATAGAGCCTAGATATTGAGCTCTGAGAGTTCTTATCTACATCGACCCCACCACATAGGTAGTGCGCCGCAGGACGAACTGGTATCATATCCTTTGTAATATCTATACCAATAGATAGGCACTTTTGGTATATATTCGGAAAGTGGGCTATAATCTCCCTTGCTGGGCGGTGTGTAATATCAAGATATACATACTCATCGCCGCTTATCTTCATCTCATTGTCTATACTACGAGCCACAACGTCACGAGGTGCAAGTGCCCCTTGGGGGTGGTACTTAGCCATAAACTCCTCGCCGCGCTGGTCTCTAAGCACTGCACCAAATCCACGCACTGCCTCAGAGATTAGAAACGAAGGCCTCTCACCCGGAACATATAGCGAAGTTGGGTGGAACTGCACAAACTCCATATCACTGATATAGCCCTTTGCGCGGTGTACCATTGCGACTCCATCACCCGTTGCAACTATCGGATTGGTGGTTGTATGGTAGATATTACCTATGCCACCAGTGGCAAGAATAGTGCATCTAGCCTTAAATGTATATACACGCCCCCCTTCAATATCGAGCACATAGGCTCCATAGCACTCTGTGCCCGGTATCGAGCGCTTAACTAACTTTCCGAGGTGGTGTTGAGTTAGTAGATCAACGGCAAAGTGGTGTTCAAATATCTCTATATTCTCACACTGCTTAACTCTCTCTATTAGCTTATCCTCGATCTCCTTGCCCGTAAGGTCCTTGTGGCATAGGATACGATGTTCGCTGTGGCCGCCCTCTCTCACTAACTTATAGTTGCCATTAGAGTCCCTATCGAAAGCGATTCCCCACCTTGCGAGCTTCTCAATTGCACTACTTCCGCCTCTGACTACTCTCTCTACAATAGCTATATCGCTACGCTGTGACCCACATACCATTGTATCGGTGATATGGCTCTCTATGCGCTCTTCAGTAGGACATACGACTGCTGAGATACCACCTTGGGCGTGGCTCGTATTTGCATTACTTAGGGTGCTCTTGGTCACAATGGCTACCTTGCCATAGGATGCAACCTCTAGCGCATAGCTAAGGGCAGCAATTCCACTACCAATTACAAGGAAGTCGGTCTCTCTATTCATAGTAGTGTACTAAATCTCTTCTATATCTTGGCTTAAGATCCAGCCCTTATTACCCGAGGCTATCTTAACTTCGGTGTAGTTATCATTACGGCTCTCTACCTCTACTTTAGTTCCGCTATGGAGGACAAATAGCTCATTTCCCGAGATATTTGGTGAAGAGCGCACAACCGATGCTGTATTTAGTACAATAGCCTCGTTACTCCCCTCTACTCTACTATATGCACTATGGGCAAAGCCATAGGAGATAAGCGCAAGACATGCTAGAGTCACTGTAAGGCTCAAAAATGCTCTTCTACGACGTGTAAACCATAGCACAAATACCACTACAGTTATCACTAAGATAACAATAAGTAGAGTTACCCAACTATTTGGGCGTATTGAGTCACGCAGATTAGCAAGCGCATCGAATAGAAAGAAGTTCGGTAGGCTCTCTATTCTATCCTTTGTCTGGGCACGTGCTACCTTCAGGTTGTGCTCCACATCTTCATTCGACGGGTCTAGTCTCAGCGCACGCTCATAGTTTAGAATAGCACGGCCAATATCGCCATCCTTATAGTATGCCGACCCTAGGTTATAGTATAGCTCCCAACTACGCTCTCCATCGCTTAGCATCTTTGTGTATATGGCAATAGCACTACTATAGTCCGCCTCTGAGTAGTACTTCGAGGCACTATCCCAACTACTAAGCTCCGATTTTGGTTCAACTACGCTCTGAGTCTCTGCCTGCTGTGCGCTAGCTACAAGTAGCGAAGTGGCAATAAATAGGAGTGCAAAAAACTTCTTCATACTTTTTCTCTTAACTTCTTTTAGTGACAAAAGGGTAAATTAATATCTATATCAAACGCATAAAAGTACCACTATGGTATGCCGATATACTTATGGCTTTGTAGTGACATTCTCCACTTCGGATTATTCATAATATAGTCCGAAATTAGAGGCATCATACTCTCCCTCACGCTCCATTCGCTCTGAAGGTATAGCAGCGTTGAGTCAGTCACCTGCTCGGCGCACTGCTCGGCAAAGGCAATATCCTCCTGCGAGCTTACAATCACCTTCAACTCCGATGCCCTCTGGAAGTTCTGCTCTAGGGGCAGCTCCTGCCTCTTTGGTGATAGGCAGACCCAATCGAAGTGGCCACGAAGTTCACCCGTGCCGCTGGTCTCGATAAATACCCTCATACCACGCCTATGTAGCTCACGAGTTAGGTAGCTTAGGTCATAGAGCGTAGGCTCGCCACCAGTAATAACGATATTGCGTGCAGGGAAGCTAGTAGCCCTTTGAACAATTACATCGACATCGGTAAGCTCACCACTATCCTTACGCCAAGTAAACTTAGCGTCACACCACTTACACCCTACATCACACCCACCTAAACGTATAAAGTATGCCGCTTGACCAGCATACCTACCCTCGCCCTGAAGCGTGTAAAAATCCTCAACCAGAGGTAATTTTGTAGATTCCATTGATATTCCTTCCGATTCCACCATAGTCTAATCCATACCCCACAACAAATAGATCTTCGAGCTCTAAGGCAACGAAATCCACCGGTATAGGCTTTAAATATACATCACGTTTAATTGCAAGGGTGGCGATCCTTAGAGATCGTGCTCCACACTTTGCTATATAGTCACTCAAGAACTCCCACGTACCACCCGTATCGACAATATCCTCGACAACTAAGACATCTCTGTCCTTAAGGTCGATTGTCGGGGGTAGCTGAAAATCAATACTTCCCGAGCTCTGTAACCCATCACCATAGGAGGCGCACTTAATAAATGCCCACTCCAACTCAAAGCTAAGCCTCTTGGATAGCTCTGAGGCAAATAACATTGCTCCGGATAGGGTAACTAACATCACTAGAGGTTCATCCCCTTGGCCATAACAGCTCTCTATCTCTTGAGATACCCGATCAATCGCCTCCTCTATCTCCTTAGAAGAAAAGTAGGGTTCAAACTCTTTATCTTTAATTTTTATGGTCTTGTTCATAAAAAAAGCGCTATATTTGTGCACAAAAATAACACTTTTTTGATAGAAATACTTAATTTTAACCCTTAAAATATAGATAAATGACACCTATCGTTTCAATTATTATGGGCTCAACTTCAGATATGAAGGTTATGTCCGAGGCTGCTAAATTCTTTGATGCAATGGAAATTCCATTCGAAATCAATGCACTTTCAGCTCACCGTACACCAGATATGGTACTAGACTTTGCTCGCCAAGCTCACACTCGTGGCGTTAAGGTTATCATCGCAGGTGCAGGTGGCGCAGCTCACCTTCCGGGCGTAGTAGCAGCTCTTACTCCACTACCAGTAGTTGGTGTACCTGTTAAGTCATCGAACTCAATTGATGGTTGGGATTCAATCCTTTCTATCCTTCAGATGCCTTCTGGTATCCCAGTTGCTACTGTAGCTCTTGATGGCGCTAAGAACGCAGCTATCCTAGCAGCTCAAATCCTAGGTACTGGTTGCCCAGAGATGCAGGCTAAAGTTATCGCATTCAAAGAGGATATGAAGAGTAAGATTACACAAGCAAACGAAGAACTTAGCTCAGTTGAGTTCAAGTTTCGTTGTAAGTAGTCCTTCAACCTCTAACTAAATATATACAAGGTTGGACGACAATGTAATATATGCACTAACGCTGACCCTAATTGCCGGTCTCTCGACTGGCATTGGGTCGCTTATTGCAATACTCAACAGACGCACCAATAAGCGTTTTCTAAGCTTTGCTCTTGGCCTCTCGGCTGGAGTAATGATATATGTATCCTTTGTAGATATACTTCCAAAGGCAACAGCATCACTATCTGAGAGCTTCGACGGTAAGCTAGCTCAGATCTACACAACACTCGCATTCTTTGGTGGCATTATACTAATTGCCATTATCGACAAATTTGTCCCGAGTTCGGAGAATCCCCACGAACTACGCTCTGTCGAAAATATGGCATCTGCCCCTAGCAGCAGCAGACAGAAGCTCCGTCGAATGGGCATCGTCACTGCACTTGCCATCGGTATCCACAACTTTCCAGAGGGTATCGCAACATTCCTCGCAGCACTCGAAGATCCCGATATTGGACTTGCAATTGCAGGTGCTATATCGATCCATAATATTCCAGAAGGCATTGCAGTGGCAATTCCAATCTTCTATGCCACAGGCTCACGTGCCAAGGCATTTAAGTGGTCGCTACTCAGTGGGCTATCCGAACCAGTTGGTGCGATAATTGGGTATATACTACTCAAGCCGTACCTATCGCCTGCTACATTTGGACTAGTATTTGCCGCAGTAGCTGGTATTATGGTATATATCTCACTCGATGAGCTACTTCCAGCAGCTAGAGAGTGGGGCAAGCCACACATCGCCATCTGGGGACTTATCCTAGGTATGGCAATTATGGCAGTAAGTATTATACTAATGGCTTAGTGCCAATTCGTTTTAAAGTTATAGAGGCTTTATGAGCATACAAAAGAAAGTTGAAATAAAGAACCGTAGGGCACGCTTTGACTACGAGATTAGCGATACTTGGACAGCAGGTATTGTTCTGCTTGGCACTGAGATTAAGTCTCTACGCTCGGGCAAGGCATCGCTGATTGATTGCTACTGCTATGAGAGTAAAGGTGAGCTATTTGTACGTGGTGTGAATATCTCGGAGTATAGCTGGGGGACGTACAACAACCACGAACCTAAGCGTGACAGGAAGCTACTACTTAACCGCAGGGAGCTAAATAAGATATTCCGCGCGATGCAGGACAAGGGCAACACAGTAGTTGGCCTGAAACTCTACATCAACGAGAGTGGGCTAGCAAAGCTACTCATTGGACTTGGTCGTGGTAGAAAGAGCTACGATAAGCGTGAGTATATCAAGGAGCAGGACTCAAAGAGAGAGCTAGATAGAGCTCGTAAGTTCTAGAGCCTACACACCGGTAAAAGAAGAGAAAGAGAAGAAAAAAGATAAATAAAATAAGAAGAAGAGATGTACAAGAGTGTAATTCGCCCCCTACTATTTAAGTTCTCACCAGAGTCTGTGCACCACGCCACTGCCAATACACTAAAGGCGTGTCGCTATATACCATTTGCACGCCCTATAATTTCAGGGCTATTCAAGGTAAAGCACAAGGAGCTAGAGAGGGAGTTATTCGGACTACACTTTAATAATCCTGTGGGTATGGCGGCTGGATTCGACAAGAATGCGGACTTCTACGATATGCTCGGCGAGATGGGCTTCGGCTTTGTCGAGGTTGGAACTGTAACTCCAATGGCACAGGGGGGTAATCCAAAGCCCCGATGCTTTAGACTCCCAGAGGATAAGGCGATTATCAACCGTATGGGCTTCAATAACAACGGTAAGCTCGCTGCGGTTAAGAACCTACAGAAGTATAGGCGTAAGGGGCTTATTGTTGGTGGTAACATTGGCAAGAATACACTAACAAGCAACGAGGATGCACCGAAGGACTACCTAAAGGTATTCCGCTCGCTATATGACTACGTGGACTACTTCACAGTTAATGTAAGCTGCCCGAACGTAGCAAAGCTAACTGCGCTTCAGAGCACCGAGGGTACATCTGCAATTCTTCGTGACCTTAAGGAGTTCCGTAAGGGTCAGAGCGAGTATAGACCAATTCTACTAAAGATATCTCCAGACCTTACCACAGAGCAGATTGACGATATGATTGCAGTGGCCAAGGAGTTCAAAATCGACGGTATCGTAGCTACAAATACAACCACTAGCCGTGAGAACCTTACACACAAGGGTGTAGAGGCTATCGGAAATGGCGGCCTTAGTGGTGCACCGATATGGAGGAAGAGTGTAGAGGTCGTTAGATATATCCACCAAAAGACCGATGGCAAGATGCCTATTATCGGTGTTGGTGGGATTATGAGCACTGAGCAGGCGCTAGAGATGCTAGAGGCAGGCGCATCGCTCGTTCAGGTCTACACAGGTCTAATCTACGAAGGCCCTAGCTTCCCGGGGAAGATCTGTAAGGCTATCCTAAAGCGTGACGGCGTAAAGAAGTAAGCGCCCAGCTCACCCCTTAAAAACACATATAAGCTACAAAAGTATGCAACCAACAGCAGGTATTATCACCATCGGTGATGAGATTCTAATCGGTCAGGTAGTAGATACAAACTCGGCATTTATTGGCTCAACAGCCGCCGATAGTGGAGTGCGTGTGACTGAAATTCTATCAATAAGGGATACTAAGGAGGCAATTATGCTCTCTATCTCGGAGCTTATGGCAAGGGTCGACATAGTTATTGTTACTGGAGGCCTAGGCCCTACCAAGGACGATATAACCAAGAAGGCGATTGCTGAGTTATTCTCTGTGGAGCTATACCGTGATATGGAGACATATAACCACGTTAAAGATCTACTTACAAGTAGAGGCGTAGAGTTCAACGAGCTAAACAAGGCACAGGCTGATATACCAGAGGGCTTCTCGGCACTACATAACGCCGTAGGCACTGCCCCAGCAATGTACTACAACGGTAGCCGTGGAGTTATATTCTGCCTACCGGGAGTTCCATTCGAGATGAAGAAGCTATTTACCGAAGAGGTACTACCACGCATCAAGAGCCACTTCTCGCTCGATGAGGTCGTGCGCAGAACCGTAGTACTATACGGCATACCCGAGAGTGAACTAGCGGTAAAGTTAGAGGAGTGGGAGACTAACCTACAGGGCGATGAACTATCGCTGGCATACCTTCCAAATCCATCAAATATTCGACTTAGAATTAGCTCTAATAGCAGCAGTAGAACCACACCAGAGAGCCTAGAGCTTATAGATAACTATATCGAGAGTCTAAAGCAGATAGTCCCTACAAACTTCCTAGGGGCTGAGGGTAGCACCGTTACCACTGAGCTCGCTAGACTACTCAGCGACAATTCACTAACCCTCTCTACTGCTGAGAGTTGCAGTGGGGGATCGATAGCAAAGGCATGCACCGCACTTAGTGGATCGTCGGCTTGGTTCTCGGGCGGTATTGTGGCATATAGCAATGAGGTTAAGGCCTCTATGCTTGGGGTTCAGGAGGCTACACTAGATAGGTTCGGAGCTGTTAGCTCAGAGGTAGTAAGCGAGATGGCACTCGGCGCACTAGAACGCATAGGCAGTGACTACGCAATAGCCACCAGCGGAATTGCCGGGCCTACGGGCGCAACAGATAGCAAGGAGCTAGGCGAGGTCTATATCGCCATTGCTAGCAAGAAAAATGGTGTAGAGCGTGTCTACCACCGTAACTTCGGCCAACCACGCGAGGTATTCGTAGAGCGACTAACAGCCGCTGCACTCAACTACCTCCGCCTAATCCTACTAGAGACTCTTTAAAAAGGCTCTCTACACTTTATTTTAAAGAGATTAGTAGGCAAATGTACTATCTACTAGAGAAGTTGCAGGTGTTAGCTTTACAAGGGGGATAGATTCTCTCTCCTCCGCCTCTACGCTTTGATTATCTATAATAATACGCACATTATCAATCTTTGTGCGCTCCATTAGCCACCTCTCTACACTCTGCTTAACGGCAGGCGCAAGGCTCTGACCGCTATGGAGGTGTAGAATACAGATAATCGCATCGCCTAACTCTGCTCCATCAGAGGAGATAGACTTGCTACGGGCAATCTCTATATTTTCGATTTGGTTCCATAGAGCTCCTGCCTCACGTGCAATATCTACAGATGGGATTGTATCTTGGCTAAATAGAGATAGCCTATCACGTAGCTTGGCAATCTCGGCGTTCTTCTCCTCGATAATCTGAGCATTACTCTTAAGCACCGACGATATCGCTGCATTATCAAAACCATCAGCCTTATTCGCTTGACGAACCTTTAACTCAGTATTCTTTAGCGAGAAGTTATCTAGCTGCCTGCGAGCAATATCTATAACCTCATTTGAGAGCGCCTCGCCCATCATCACAACCTCAATAATACTAGCCTCCTCGCCCCCATTATATGTAAACGTAGAGTTCACAACCTCGCTAGCATCGAATACAAATACACTCTCGATATACTTCTGAGCTGATGTTTCAAAGATTGTACGCTTAACGATATTATATGCCATCAGCACGCTAGGTACGATAGTTACGATAAATACCACAGCCATAATCCTCTGCACACGCTTAGTGCGAGCTGAATCCATCTGCTTCTTGCGTCTATACTTTAGGAACCTTACGATAAAGAAGGTTGTAAAGGCGATAAATACAGCGTTGATAAAGAATAGGTATATAGCCCCTGCGAGGTACTGCCACTCGCCCGTTGCAAGGCCAAAGCCAGCGGTACATAGTGGAGGCATAAGTGCCGTTGCAATTGCTACACCCGGAATCACAGTAGTAGTTCTATCCCTTCGTGACTGTGCCACAATACCTGCTAGACCACCAAATATAGCGATAAGTACATCCCATATCGTAGGGGTTGTACGTGCTAGTAGTTCGCTCTGCACAAGGGTCAGTGGCGATGCCATAAAGTATAGCGCCGAGACTATCAACGACACACTCACTGCGAATAGCAGGTTGCGAAGTGATTTCTTTAGTAGTTCAAAGTCATTAATCCCCAGCGATAGACCGACACCCATAATCGGCCCCATTAGTGGAGAGATAAGCATGGCACCGATAATCACTGCCGTAGAGTTCACATTAAGCCCAACACTCGCCACAACGATGGCAAACATCAGTACCCAGAGGTTTGTACCTCGAAACTCTACTGATTTAGATATATTCTCTACCACTTCACTCTGCTCTGCTCTATCCTCATTGAGGTCAAAGCGGTGGCGCAGGAATCTACCAAGCCCAGCGAGCGAGAGGTCAAGCCACCTTGACTTCTGCTTAGGTTTTGGATTTCTCTGTGGCGGTGTAGGGGTTGGATTTACGATATTCTCCTCCATACTATTTCTATCTCTTTAAAAAGGTGTTTAATACTCTACTGCCTTGGTCTTCTAAAGTTATTACGATGCAACATCTCAATCTCCGCAGGACTAACCGCCATCGGTAGCACTGCCCACAGCACAATATATACAATCACCGATACTCCACCAAATAACATAAGGGCAAGCGCTGCGATGCGTACAAATGTCAAATCTAGGTTGTAGTACGCTGCAATACCTGCACATACACCACCAAAGACACCCGATGCACCATCACGCATCAATCTACGATCTGAACCCAGATATGGCTGTGAGCTACAGTAATTTGAGCTCTTCTCACCAAACTTAGAGCTATCGCCAATCCTATCGATCGCTTCTCTGACCATCGTGATATCTACTGCCGAGATATTAAATGGATTACGCAACTTAAATATCTCTACTACTCTACGCTCAACACCTCGCATTACCTCCCTGCTATTTGGGCTAGTCGATACCCTCGACTCAATATCACACAGATAGTCCGAGAGGAGCTTATAGCCACCCTCGGTTATCTGAAACCTTACCTCGCAAAGTGTTATTGTTATCGTTCTTTCCATATATATATTAAAAAAACTTTAAAAATTACTCTATCTCTTGCTGTGCCTTACTCTTCTTTAGTGGCGGCGCTATCACCATTACAATCTCGCCCTTTAGCGGACGACTGCTCACAATCTCGATAAGCTCGGCAAGACTACCACGTAGAGTCTCCTCAAACTTCTTCGAAATCTCACGGCTAATCGATGCTCTTCTATCCTCGCCGCAGTGTTCTTTTAGCTGTTCCAAGGTCTTTAGTACCCTATGTGGTGACTCATAGAGTATAAATGTGTTTTTAAGAGCGGAAAGCTCTTGTAGTTTAGTCTGTCTGCCCTTCTTTGGAGGCAAAAAGCCCACAAATGTAAAGCTATCGGCAGGTAGTCCACTACATACAAGCGCAGGTACGAAAGCAGTTGCACCGGGTAGACACTCAACTTCTATGCCTCTCTGTACACACTCCCTAACAAGTAGGAATCCGGGGTCTGAAATCGCAGGTGTTCCTGCATCTGAAATCAAGGCTATCGACTCGCCCGCCTCAATGCGTGAGGCTACACGACCCACTGCCGTATGCTCGTTGAACTTATGGAAGCTCTGCATAGGCTTCTTAATCTCGAAGTGAGATAGCAGAATCGAACTAGTACGAGTATCCTCGGCCACAATAGCATCGACCTCACGCAGAACCCTTAGGGCTCTATATGTTATATCCTCTAGGTTACCAATTGGGGTAGGTACTACATACAACTTCATATCTTTATTCTTAATTTAATTTCACTCTTGGGCTATCTATCTACAGCTCTACAGGCTAACTAAAGCGCTCCTCGAACTCCGCAACAAAGGCCTCGGCGGCACTACTGCTCGGATGCCAACTATAGTGCTCACTAATGTATATCAATACATCCTCAAAGTTATCCATTGCCTCCATCTTCTCACGCTCAGCCCTATATCTATGGCCATCACCCGAGAATAGCTCCTCGATATATTTTTGCTCTATAGAGGTTTCGGTTTCTTCCTCTTGGGTTGATTC
>CAYJFH010000070.1:0-6364 GCA_964369485.1 uncultured Rikenellaceae bacterium
CGGCACTCATAGTGTGGTTAAGCATCTTACCATCAAACTCGATGTAGTCCACCTCCTTTGCGTAGGTGCTCCACTCCTCGATTAACTCAGCAAGAATTTCGGGGTGCTCAGCGGCGAGGTTATTGCGCTCGGCAATATCTGATTTGAGGTTGTACAAGAACCACGTCTTGCTATCTCCGCCATTGAATTTGCTCGATTGGTGCGCTTTCCACTCCCCCTTTATTACCGCCTTATCTTCGAGCATCTCAAAGCATAGTGCATCCTCTGCGCCACGAGAAGAGCCTTTCGCCTCAATCTTTTTGCCATACAGAGGTGCTAAACTACCACCATCCAAAGTGTACTCCGTGCCTGTTGCCGACAAGATAGTTGGCATAATATCGCATACGTGAAGCAGGCTCTCGGTGTCTAACTTACCCTTTTCAAACGCTCCTCCGGCGATGATTAGCGGAGTGCGCATTCCACCTTCGGTCATCACCATTTTATAGTCTGAATATGGAGTGCTACCAACCTCTGCCCACGCCTTGCCAAGCGAGATGAAAGAGTCTTTTTTGCCATAGTTCTCAATCGAGTTATTGAAATCTGCGGCAATTTGCTCCTTCGAGTTACCTGGGTAGAAGTGCGGCTCTTTTGGGTTTGAACCGTTATCTGACATAAAGATAATGAGCGTATTGTCATACCTGCCGCTCGCCTTTAGCTCTTCAATTACTCGCCCAATGCTATAATCGGCATACTCGACCATAGCTGCGTATATCTCCATTTTACGTGCTTGATCTCTTCTCTCTTCGACAGATAGCGTGTCCCAATCGGCACTCTTGATCTCGTAATATGGAGTGTCGGCAGGGATGATTCCTAATCCTTTGAGGCGTTCGTGACGAGCTCTGCGGATAGCATCATAGCCTTTGTCATATTCCCCTGCATATTTATTTGCATATTCATCTATGATATGCAGTGGATCATGCGGGGCAGTCAAAGCCAAATAGCCCATAAATGGCTTATCCTCGGGGCAATCCTTTAGGTACTCGATAACTTTGTCGGTGTAGTAGGTTGATGAGTAAAAATCTTCAGGCAGCTTATCAACTCTCACATTTTCATCTGAGTAGTAAGTTACTGGCAAATCATAAGCACACATTGCGTATGGGTTGTCGAAGTGTGAAGTACCTCCAGCCATCAAGACAAAGCTTCTATCAAATCCCATGTCCCCTGGGAGCGAACCTTTTTGATGCCCCATGTGCCATTTGCCCGTTGTAAATGTATAGTAGCCATTCTGTTGCAGTATCTCACCGATTGTCGCCACATTGTTATTTAACGAGCCCTCATAGCCGCTTTGTAGGTACTGGTTCGTGCCAGCCATAGGAGGCATCGCCCCAAAGCCGTTTTGGTGGTTGTCCACCCCCGTGAGCATCATTGCACGAGAGGGTGCACTAAGTGATGAGGCATGAAAATTGGTAAACTGCGTACCCTGCTTTGCTAAGCGATCAATGTTTGGGGTGCGGATTTCGCTGCCGAAAGCCCCCAAATCTGAATAACCCAAGTCATCCATAACAACCACAAGCACATTTGGTTTTTGCGCCTCCGTCTCTTGGGGCGCACAAGCTCCTGAAAGTGCCACTGTCGCAGAAGAGCCTAATAAAACTATCTTGTTTTTCATTGTTCAATATGTTTTTTGCAAAAGTAGCGGGTTGGAGCAACTTTCGCGGTAACATATATCACCATTCTCGATTTTTTTGCTTAATTTTACACTATGAATAACTTAGATTTTAACTACTTTTGTAAGAATTGCAAACAAAGCAGAGAGTATCGCCTTGAAAATTGCTTTACTGATTATAGTTTAAAGAGTTATAAAAAGGGAGAGTACCTTGCGCGTACTGGGGATAGAATACGTGAGCTGAAACTTGTTGTTAGAGGTTCAATCACCGCTCTGTTTGTACTTCCGTCTGGTATTGTATTAAGTACAATTCACCACCCAGCAACATACCCCGTAGGAGCTGTCGCCCTGCTCCGAAATGGGAATAGATGTCGAGTTGACATTGTGGTTGAGGAGGATTGCGAAGTGATTGCAGTGAGTCGAGAGAAGATAGAAGAGCGTATGATGAATTGCAGAGAGTTTATGCTCTCCTATTTTGATTATGCTACATCTAAAGTAGATCTATTTGTAGAGCACCTTGCACTTCTCTCGCAGCGTAGCATACGTGCAAAGTTGGCTTTCTACATCTTTATCTGCTCGAATAGCGAAAGTGAGTATCATTTTGACAAGTCGATAAGAGAGCTTGCAGAGTATATCTGCGTAGAACGCCCCTCGCTCTCACGTGTAATAGCAAAATTTGTGGACGAAGGGTTAATCACCTATTGTGAGGGTAAAGGGAAAATATTGAATATTAATGGTCTTAAGAGTATAGTCGAATAGTAATTATTCATTTAAACAACAATATGGTGATATATGTTACCATAATACTCTTTTCAAAGTTGACTCCTTGCATCCTTTAAAACTGATGTTCATATATGAATTTAGATGTGCGTTGGCAATTTAAAGTTCACTAATGCTAATTAATGAACTGAAATCTAGATGCTCAACATGACTACTGTATCGGTCAGTCTAGGCCAAATTAAGATCTAAGTAGATAAAACACATTTTCTAAAAAAAAGTCGTACCTTTGTTGCATTAAGGTATAAAATCAAATCGTGAATCAGAATAAAAAGAAGATAATGAAGATATTATTACCATTAGCGACTATGCTAGTAATTGCCGGATACATTGATAACGATGATCTTGGAGAGACATTAACAATGGAGTTGTCAGAAACTAGGGCGCCTGAAGGTGTAACGGCGCCAACAGCCTACAATATCGCTTTTGACGAGAGATTTTTTTCAGTACCAAATGATTCAAAAAAATTATTGATGATCTACACCCTGTAAGAATTAATTTGACGCTAAGCGAAACCGCTGTCAATTCCATGCCCTTGCATATATTTCAAGGTGCAAGTAAGGGAAGGCAATCAGTAACTATCACTCTAAATCTTAAGAACGGTTTGACTAAAAACAGTAACCTAAGATACAAGCACGATGTTAACTGATTTTAATGTCGACAAATCAAGTATATTTACTTTTAATATAAAAAATCTCGAAGCTGGTCTCTCGGATGAGATCTTAGGATAGAGAGACAGAATAAGACGAAAATCATACAGAAAACTAAAATAATAAAAAATATATCTAGACAATGAAAAATTTTATATTTATTGCGTTTACCACAGCCATGCTCTATGGATGTAATGACGCCGATGTCAAGGACGTCCTAGGCTATCCGCATGGCAGACAGGTACATTTCAATGCGAGTTTTCCTGCCGAAGGAAATGGTCACTCTCGTGTGGCTGTGGATGGTACAGCGTGGGAGAATGAAGATCAGATTGGAATAATTGCGAGTCTAAATCTAACAGATGTAAACATCTTTAATTATGATTTGACAGAGAATGTATGGACTGCGAACACTTCGGACGATATTATATATGTTCCGAGTAGCAAGCAATCCTATGAGGCTTACTACCCCCAAACATTTCTGTTTAACAGTGACAATAATGACATTACAGTAGAGTTGTCGAACCAGTTTAGTAAAACTTTGGATGAAATAGATTTTATGTTTGCTAGCTCTGGAGAGACTATAGGCTCTCAGGTAAACTTAGAATTTAATCGTCAGTTGACAAAAGTAAGTTTCGAACTTTTCGAGACAAACGAACCGGGCATCGATGATGACCTCGCTAGTTGGACGATAACTCTAAATGGTGTTGCGACGAGCGGTAATTTTAATATGACCACAGGAGAGTTTGATCCGACAACAGTTACAACAGGCGATATTACGATCCCTTTAGTTAAAGATGGAAATACGCGAATTACTTATAATAGCGCTACTAAAGCTTATAGCTTTGATATGTATTTGCTACCACATAATCAAACGCAGTTGAGTGGAGTATCTATCACTGCGACTAAAGATGGCGTGACTTATACTGCCAGACCTAGTGCGACAAGCAGTTGGGAAGCAGGAACTGCAAACACTTTCGCAGCTACTTTTGGCACACCACAACCCTAATAATTTGTAAATTTTAAATAAATAACGAGATGAAAAAAATAATACTTGCAATGTGCGTCACGGTTTTCGCAACAGGTTGCTCTCAAGACGATATAAATGAGATACAGAATCCTTCATCGACAAGAAATGAAGTGCGTCTAGATGCCTCGATTGGCAATATGGCAACGCGCGTTACCGAACTAAAATGGGATGTAAACGATAAAATTGGTGTGTATATATGGAGTGAATTGGATGGAAGCTCTATCGTTGCAAATCAAAAATTCAAGACGAACAACGATGACTCTAACTCCTCTAGCTTTACTGCTGTAGACGAAGATGATAATAATACTTCAATCTACTATCCCACACAAGGTGATATTGAGATTATTGCTTATTATCCCTATGATGTGACACTTGGCGACGATCACATTATTAATGATATTCAAATTAAGTATACTGAAGCGGATCCAAATCTGCTCGTAATGCACGCGGAGAATGTCAAAGAGAGCGAGAACGCGATTCAAACTCAATTTAAACCAGCTTTGGCAGCCTTAAAATTTGAATTGACGCTCAACGGTGGCCAAAGCATTCCTACGGACTTAAATGTCAAACTAGCTGGCTTTAAACAAGTGGCGAGCTATGATCTTAGAAATATGACTTTTATCTTTGATGAGAGTACAGTGGCAAGTGATATAACATTATCTGAGGCCAGTGCTGAAGGTGAAACTGAACTAACTCCCGGAACTAGTATTATCCCTCAAGAAGCTACTATTGAGTTAACAGTTTCAAGCGTGAGCATGGGCTTCGAATATACGGCAAGCGCAGCGAGCACGGTTTTCGAGAGCGGTTATAATTATATTTATAATGTGGCGATAGTCCGCGATGAGATTATCTTAACAGCCGCAGGGCTTACAATCAATCCATGGGATAAAGATAATGGAAGCAATGACGATGTGCAAGCGAGTAAATAATAATAAATACCTTGAAAGAATGAAAAAAACAATAATATCTAAGTTTGTTACAGCAGCCTGCGCTCTATCGCTTTTGGTGAGCTGCACAAAAACGGACGAAGCGCCGACAATCGACTATGAAAACCTAGTGCGATTAAGCTCTTCGATTGCAACGACACGTGTTGTCGAAGGGCAGTCGTGGGAGAGTACGGACGCTATCGGAGTTACTCTTTTTAAAAGAGGAGAGTCTTTTCCTGCGGGTGATGATGTTAATATCAAATACGTGCCAGAAGCAGCTGGTGCGAGCGTGGACTTCAATGCAGCAGAAGCTGATAAGGCGCTTTACTTTCACCATAAATACGGAACAATGGATTTGGTTGCCTATTATCCTTATAATGAAAAAGTTGATCCCAGTGCTTTCGATCTTGATGGAACAAATACACAAGTTCTTTTCGCCCGTACAGACGATGCGGTAAAGGGCAAGCCCGTTGCCTTGCAATTCAAGAGTCCTTATTCTCAGATAAAGGTAAATCTTAAATCTTCTGATGGGAGTATCAAGAGCTTCGATGGTGCTCAAATCACCCTTAAGGACGTCGTGGTACTAGGAACGTATGACATTCTTTCAGGTGAGTGTAATCTAGTAGATGAGATCCAAGATCTGACTTATGATGCTTCTACAAGTGTCTACATCCTGCCTCAAGACTTTACACCCTCTTTCGAGATCTCGCTCGGGGCAGAATTGGGGAATTATAAGGTTGCAGCGACGAGCGAGCTTCAAGCCAAAGAGAATACAATCTATAGCTACACGGTCGACATTACGCTTACAGGAATTGCGATCAGCGGATCGATAGAAGGTCTCGTAGACAAGGATATGGGGGATGTGGATGTAGAACAAGTGGGTCACTTTTCTCTTAGTGATTTCGTCGATGGCTTCCAAATCCCAACTACAATGAATACTTGGATTATTGAGGATGAGGACGCAACAGCAGATAGCAAAGATCGCTTCACAGGTTTGCGCAAGGCAGTGAATGCCGCTGCTGATAACGGTCGCGAGATCTCGCTCGTCTTCCCGAAGTTAACGAAAATTCCGGATGAGGCATTTAATTACGATGAAAGTTTCATAAAAAGTAAAATCAAAAGCATCTCAGCGCCAAATGTAACGACGATTGGCGGGTATGCTTTCTATAGCTGCAACTCTCTTACGAGCGTAGATCTCCCTGCTGCGGAGACGATTGGCGATAATGCTTTCTATAGATGCAACGCTCTTACGAGCGTAGATCTCCCTGCCGCGACGACGATTTACGAATATGCTTTCTATGGCTGCAACTCTCTTACGAGCGTAGATCTCCCTGCCGCG
>CAYJFH010000070.1:6464-10692 GCA_964369485.1 uncultured Rikenellaceae bacterium
CTCTTACGAGCGTAGATCTCCCTGCCGCGGAGACGATTGGCATGAATGCTTTCAATAGTTGCACTGCTCTTCAGACTTTATATATCGGCTATGACTTCGATGGTGGGAGGCATGCGTCAGTTAGCTCTATCAGCCCAAGCTGGCTTGAGAATGCTAACGATCTTATAAATATCACACTTTATATTGGAAATTGGAACGAGACCCTTTCTGATTTTTCGATAAATGGAAATGTTCTGACTCTAAGCAATAGTTCATCGCAAACATTCGGTGAAATCAAACAAGTGAATTAGTCACTATATTCTAGTGTTCGCTTATCTAAATTTAGATGAACACTACAGGATAAAACATAAAAATAAAATAGATATGAAAAGGTATATATTTGCAATTTGTGTGCTGTTAGTGGCAGCAAGTTGTGCAGATAATAAAATCAAGAATACGTCGGTGAGCGAGGACGATGGGAGACTGCGCCTGAGCTCTAGTATAGAGACTCGTGTGGTTGGCAATCAGTGGGAAACAGCAGATGCAATCTCAGTTACGATGTATCAAAATGGAACAACAACACCTATAGGCACTCCTGCTAGTAAGTACTTGGCAGAAGAAGCTGGCGCAAAAGTAGATTTTAACGCTGCAAGCGAGGATCAGATACTCTACTTCCCTGAGTCTGGGCTAGTTGATATTGTGGCGTATTACCCCTATAAGCAGGGAGCTGGCGATGTCTTGGAGCTGGATCTATCGACTGATGATGAGATTCCTTCCGAGGATTTACTCTGGGTCAAAACTCAGGGAAAGAGCGAGAGTGCAAATACTTTAGATCTTAGTTTCAGGCACGTATTGCCAAAAATTTCTGTTACTCTGACCCCAGGAATAAGTGTAAGTGTAGAGGATCTTTTGGGAGCAAAAGTTTATGTTGGTGATCTTCTTACAAAGGGTGATTTTAACATTACCAATGGGCAATTAAATGTCGATACGGATATCCCCGCTTCGGTTATTAGTTTGGAGAGATCTTCGGACCTGAATAGTGTAACTTTCGAGGCTCTCGTTTTGCCACAAACTCTCAAAACTCCTAGTTTTATTATTACCACCCAAGAGGGCGACACATTTACGGTAAATTCTACTGAGACTTTCGAACTTGAGGCGCCAAGAAATTTGAATTTTACAATTGAGGTTTCTGACCTGAATTTATATTTTACTGCAACGATTGTAGGCTGGAGAGTGGACAACGAAAGCAACTTGGAGCTTAACGATCTACTATATTTAAACGAAATCGACGCAAATAATATCCCAGAGGGCGATGTTTGGACTATTTATGATGCGACATTGTCGGGCGCCGAACCATTTTTGGGCTTGCTCGCTGCCTTGGATGCAGTGCAAGATACTCGCCAAATTGAACTTGTCTTCCCAAGTTTGAATGAATTACCCAACTACGCGTTCTATGGCAAAGATAGTCCAGTTAGCGAGATTCGACCTATAACGAGTATCACCGCTCCACGAGTTGTAAAGGTTGGTGATTATGCTTTTCAATCTTGCACGGCTCTTGAGTATATGAGTATCGGCACCTACTATGATGCGGATAATCAAGGTGAGGATGGCATTGCTAGCATCTCGTCAAATTGGCTAGGAGACGTGGATAATGAGCAAACTATTGCACTAGCCAAGAGGATCAATTTGAATCTTGGAAGAGCTGCTTCTGATCTGATTTTCACAAAGGATTCTCAGACAAATACTTTGACCTTTAGTAATGGAGATAAGCAAATTTTCGGATCTCTCCGCTAGAAACATAAAAATAAACTGTACTATGAAAAAAATATTATTGCTAGCTTGTGCCCTAATGGTGGTTTCGAGCTGTACACAAAACGAGATGGAGGGCGGCGCACTGAGTCATGAGCAAGAGATGCGTTTCTCTACAGCACAGATCGCAACACGCGTTGCGGGTAATGAGTGGGAGGCGGACGATGATATTGGTATCTTCGTCATGTCTAACGATCAGGTTATTAACGGAAATATCAACTATTACACCACAGCGGCTGGTGCGAGCGTGAGCTTCTCGCCCAATCTTGACGGAGGCGGAGTGCAGATCTATTATCCAGAGGTGGAAACCTTTGACGTATTTGCCTACCATCCCTACGATCAGGATATAGAGAGCGGCTATATGTTAAATTTCTCAGCACAGGATGATGCTAATGTAAAATACTCTGATTTTGAACTGCTTGAAGCCTCGAAAAAGGGTCTTGTGCGCGATGGCAAGCCAATTGACTTGGAATTTACACGCGTATTCTCGAATATCGCCGTAAACCTTATAGCTGGAATTGGCTTTGAGCAAAGCGAAATAGATAAGTTTTGGCGTCTTACCTTAGAAGACCAGCTTACAGAAGCCACAATAAGCTATAAACCGGGTGAAGATAAGCTAAGTGTTGTTTTTGATGAAGATAAAAAGAGTGACATTGCGATGTGGTTCTACCAGGACAATCCACTTTTTCGCGATCTTGTAGTAGCATCGGATGCTACCTTTAAGCCAGCGTTTAAACTTGAACTTTTTGAATCCGGTGTAGTAGTAGAGACTTTAAGAGTTGTCGCTACTAAAGAGATTACGACCACACGCGGCGGACAGCATATTTTCAATATCACGGTTAATCGCACCCCGCTAGGACTTATGGGAGAGATCGCACCGTGGCTAGAGAACGATCTAGACACAGAATCGAGCGATGGTACTTACACGCTGTCTGATTTTGAGCATGGGACTCTTATTCCAACGCATGACCAGTGGGTTATTACGGACGAACACGATTTTACGTTAGTGGATCTTAGAAATTTGGCAAATGCAGTCAAGCAGGCAGTAGACGATAATGAAGAACGCAGGATCTCTCTTATCTTTCCTAATTTGCGTAATTTCCCACGTACTGCATTCTATTTAACAAGTTCTGGTATGCCAGTGTACAGCATCTCTGCTCCTTCTGCGACACTTGTTGATGAAAGCGCATTTGATAATTGCACAAAGCTTGAAAAAGTCGACCTTCCTAAGGTGACGCAGATTTATAAAGATGCTTTTAGAGCTTGCTCTTCGCTTAAGGAAATTAATTTTGGATATAACAAGATGACAGGAGAACATGCTATAATTACAGATATTGCAAGTGATTGGAGTAGTAAATATAATTTCCCAGAAACAGATCTTTTTATCGGTAATGTTCAAGATTCAAAAGTAAGTTTTGGTGATGACAACAAAACAATGACTGTTGATGGAATTACATACACCTTTAAATCAATTACACGCGAATAAGATGTTATCACAACACTTGAAGGTATTGCGACTATTGACGAAGCGATACTTACAGCTGATAATATTTAAACGCAAGTATTCTAATAGATTATTCAAAGATAATAGGCTTGTGTCAAGAAAAACAAAAGAAAAATAAATAAAATGAAAAAAATTATATTTGCAGCCTGCGCCATTCTAGCTGTGGCGAGCTGCACAAAGAACGATACAATAGAGAGCAGCGCGCAAACCTCGGACAATGTGCTGCGCCTGAGCTCTAGCATAGCGAGCATGAGCGAACAAACGCGCGTTTCGGATGGGCAGTGGGACGCGGAAGACCAAATCGCTGTATCGATGGTTAATTTACGATTTGATTTGAACGGGATTCCAACAAATGAAGCAATTGGTAAGAGAGATACCAAGTACGATGTTAAAGGCAGCGGCGGCGCTAAGTGTGAGTTTGAGCCAGCTGCGGGAGAAGAGCCACTTGTCTATCCTGCGACTGGGGATGTTCATATACTTGCATATTATGTGGATGAAAAACTTGATGTGAACAATGATGATCAAGGCAACAGCATTTTAAAGTTTAATTTTGCCGAACAAGCGACACTTGCTGATTTCCTCATTGCACAAACGAATACACCTGTTTCGAAAAGAAAAGAGGCGGTGGAGTTGGTGTTTGAGCATTTCTTTACGAAACTTATCGTCACGCTCAAAGCAGGCGAGGGTTATTCTTCGACTGATCTAGAGGGAGCAGAAATAACTATTCAACAAGATGGAATTTATGCAAATTTAGAAATTGACATTTTAAAGCCAATCAATATAACACTAGAAAATAATACAAAAGATACCCCAATGCCGATGCTTTACAATTCTGACTTAGGGGTCTTTACTGCAATGCATATGGCCACAGTGATTGGCAACGATAGGCCACCCTATATTCTCAACGTAACTCTTAAATCGGGGGATGTATATAAC
>CAYJFH010000071.1:0-10470 GCA_964369485.1 uncultured Rikenellaceae bacterium
CACTATGAAACAATTAATTTCAACTATGGCTCTACTGATTGCCATGACACTGAGTTCATTTGCTCAACTTCCGACTAACCCCGAGCCGACAATTGGAGAATTTGAGGTCTACAGAAAGATAACTCCACAGATTATCCGAAGTGAAATTGGACTTCCAAGCAAGATGATGAGCTGTACTAAGGATAATGAATCTGGCATGCAGGTATCCGAAGACATCTATATCTATGGACCTTCAGACGAAGATAACTCAATGGAAATCAACTATAGAGATTGTGAAAATAGAATCACCGAATTAGTAATCCTTAAGCGAGCACCTAAACTTGCTATAAACGGTGAACTTATGGTTGGTGATCATATTAATAAGATCTACCAAATGGGATACAGTGGTTCGCGTATAAGCAATTTAGATGAATATAAACTAATAGAGATAGGTATGCCTACATTCAAAGATGTAGATGGGGTTACTCACTATTATTATATCAGAGCCTATTATGATGAAAATGGTATCATAACAACTATATGGCTCAGAGAGGACACTGGAATATAAACATCTAGAATATTATCACGAAGGCTAATCATACAAATATTAATCTCTTCAAAATAAATTGCTATATCCCCACATTACAACGTTGTAGTGTGGGGGTATCTTTCTCTATGGTATGCTATATTGGCAGGTATTTGGGTAGTGGTACACAATTTGAGATAATGGGTGTGATAATATTAAATAAACAATAGTAATGCAAAAGACAAAACAGACTGAAAATCAATTCGATAAAGAGCAAGAAATAGAAGAAACTGCAACTCAAAATCCAATAGCTCAGGAAGCTGAAGGCGAGGAGTGTGCAGATAACAGTGACAAAATGGCAGAAAATTCTGATGCCGCAGTGAAAGAGTGGCAGGATAAATATATGAGATTGTCAGCCGAGTTTGATAACTTTAGAAAGCGCACCCTAAGAGAGAAGGCAGAGCTAGTTGAGACTGGTGGCGCCGATGTACTAAAGGCTATGCTTGCAACTGCTGATGACTTCGACCGTGCACTACAACACATTACTGACGAGAATGCAAAGTCGGGCGTTGAGCTTATCTACAATAAGTTCCTCGCATCACTAGCCGCTAAGGGCGTAAAGGCTATGGAGCTTGTCGGAGAGCCATTTGATGTGGACTACTCTGAGGCAATCGCTAAGTTCCCTGCTCCAACACCAGAGCAGAGCGGAACTATTATGGATGTTGCCGAGAAGGGTTATATGGTAGGTGAGCGAGTACTTCGCTTCGCTAAGGTTGTGGTATTTGAATAATATTTTTGATAGATGAGCAAGAGAGATTACTACGAAGTGCTAGGCATTAACAAGGGCGCTAGCGACGACGAGATTAAAAAGGCATATAGAAAGGCGGCAATTAAGTACCACCCAGATAAGAATCCCGATAATAAAGAGGCTGAAGATAAGTTTAAGGAGGCGGCAGAGGCATATGACGTACTCTCGAACCCAGATAAAAAGGCTCGCTATGACCAATTTGGCCACGCTGCTAATGCAAGTTCGGCTAATGGTGGCGGCTACGGCGGAGGCGGATTTGGTGGCTTCGGTGGCGGAGGATTCTCTATGGATGACATCTTCGAGAGATTCGGCAATATCTTTGGCGGACACTTCGGTGGCGGCGGCTTTGGCGGAGGTTCTTCTCGTGGCGGTGTAAGCCGTGGTGGTGACATTAGAATCAAAGTTACCCTCACACTCGAGGAGGTTGTTAAGGGCGTAACCAAGAAGCTGAAAATCACAAAAAATATCGTATGCGACACCTGTGATGGTAGTGGCGCAAAGGACTCTAATAGCTTCTCGACCTGCGGAACTTGTAATGGTTCGGGGCGAGTTGTAAGGGAGGTAAATACTATCTTCGGCCGTCAGACTGCACAGACAGTATGCCCAACCTGCGATGGCACTGGTAAGATTATTACAGAGAAGTGCGCGAAGTGCGCTGGTAATGGCGTTGTAAGGGGCGAAGAGGTTATCGAGATCAAGATTCCAGCAGGCGTGAGCGCAGGAATGCAACTATCTGTATCTGGTAAGGGTAATGCTGCAAAGAATGGCGGTCAGAATGGCGACCTTATTGTAGTTATTGACGAGGTTGCAGATAAGGAACTTATGCGTGATGGCAATGACCTTATCTATAACTTAACGCTGAGCATCATCGATGCAACTCTTGGCACTGATATTGAGATACCAACAGTTGGCGGTCGTGCTAAGATGAAGGTCGCACCGGGCACAGACGCAGGTAAGGTACTTAGACTCAAGGGTAAGGGTATTCCAGATGTGAATGGTTATGGTGTTGGCGACCTACTTGTAGTTGTTGACCTATACGTTCCAGCAACTATCTCTGCCGAAGAGAAAAAAACACTCGAGAAGCTACGTGAATCGGCTAACTTTAAGCCAAAGGCGAAGTCATCGAATAAGAATATCTTCGATAAACTACGTGCATACTTCTCATAGTTATTAAAAAATTTTACATACTAAATTTAACCTTTTAGTAGTTTTTATATCAAATGTAGATTAACCCAAATATATTATAACTATGAAGAAGAAAATTTTAGCAGCAGTAGCACTAGCGGGTGTACTATCAATAAATACAGCGAGCGCGCAGAGCCTAGGTGACCTACTAGGTGGTTTTGGTGGCGGTGGATTACAAGATGTGGTCGAAGAGCTAGCCTCTGAGGTTATTGACTTCACTATCGAAGGTAGTTGGAAGTATGAAGGCGTGGCTGTAAAGCTCAACACGGATAATGCACTAGCGGTTATGGGTGCATCGGTTGCTGAAAATCAGATGGAGCAGGAGATTAACTCATACCTTCAGAAACTGAATATCGACCCAAAGAACCTAATGGTTAACTTCAATGCTGACGGTACATTTAATACTAGTATCAATGAGCGTAGACTAACAGGCACTTACACTTATAATGCTGAGGCTTCGCAAGTGGAGCTAGTATTCCTAAAGACTGTGCCGGTTAAAGCTAAAGTTGAGGTTCTTGCCACAACGTTCTCATTACTATTCAATAGCGATGAACTGTTAAAGTTAATGAAGACCCTAACCGATGGTAGCTCAAACTCAACTATATCAGCAATCTCGGCAATACTCGAGGCATACGATGGCATGGAGGTTGGTGCACAGTTTTATAGATAATCTCTGTAATATACGAGATATTAGAAGTAGAGTTTCCAGAGATGGGGGCTCTACTTTTTTTTGAAATTTAGTTCATATAATTATTGATTATTTAGTGATTATCTATATATTTGTTATGTGTGAGTGACCATTCTAGTGATTGAAAACATTAACCCCTAAATTCTAAACTATGAAAAAGAACTTTACCCTACTTCTCTCGTTGCTGTCTACTCTACTCCTATTTAGTTGCGACATTTCAAGAAATAAGACTATCGTGGAGGATGTCTTGCCCCAATCTATCGAACTGAACCTCACTACCCTAACCCTTGAGGCTGGTTATAGTAGAACCCTTACCGCAACAGTAATGCCGATAACCACTCAATATAAGGATGTCCTATGGTCAAGCTCGGACAGTAGTATTGCAGAGGTTAACGAGATGGGCGTAGTTGTTGGAGTTGATGGAGGTAACGCTACTATTACAGCTACTAGCACAAAGAATAGCGCAATATATGCTGAGTGTGCTGTTACTGTTAACCCTAAGGTCGTAAATAACGATGTGATGATTGAGGTTACCACCCTAACTCAAACAGAACTTGCAGTTACTGCAAAGCCAAATAACCTTGAACTAAAGTACTTGATATATCCAGCCTCTGACGAGGAGTACTATGATCTGCACGAGGAGAATCTAACTCAACTTGCCGAAGCCGTGGTTACATACTTAATCTTCTTTAAGGACGTTGATATAGCGGCAGTTGGCCCATATGTATATAGTGGCAAGGGTATAGTTGAACTCGATAAGCTATGGCCGGTGACCTCAGGGACGAACTATAATATCATAGCCTTTGCAATAGATGGTGAGGGCTCAGTGGCATCAACTCCAACTCTTACTAAGGCTACAACGCTAGAGATTGAGAGACCTACTGGAGCGCTGAAGTCTATCACAGCTACTGTCGCTAGCGGTACAGATGTGAGGGTTGCGGTCGATGCAGGTGACTACACAGGTAACTATATTGTGGCAACTGTTAGCGGTGAGATGTTCGAGACTACATATCAGAGTAATGTGGGGCTACTAGGGGTTGAAACTATTTCATACATAAAGAATGATCTAGGGATTGATCTCAATACACCTGACAACAAGTATCTGTTTAGCGGCAACCTCAATAATTTTAAGATTGCTGAACATTGGGCGCTTACAAACGAAACGCAGTATATACTCGTGGCAATACCAGTTCTTCAAGATGGTACGCTACTCGCTATGCCAATAGTTAATATTTTTACGACATTATAAAAAAAATTAACAATACCATTATATCACCAAAAGGCTTGGAAACACTAGTGTTCCGAGCCTTTTGTTTGTATTATTATAAACCAAAAAAATACTATTATCAGGTGATTAGTTGCGAGTTGATAAATTTTTCATTACTTTTGCAGCTCAATATTGACAGCATTGAAACACCTTAATGGAAGACTTAATTTATCAAGAGTGGCTACAAGCCGTACCACTCCTATATCTTGGCTTTTCGATATTTATGCTTTTTTCAGCAGTACCCAAGCAGCCAAAGTATGAAAACTATAATATAGCACGCAAGATATTTGCGATCACATCTATGGTCACAGGACTATATATTGGGTCGCTTGGATACCTTGACTACCGAAATACAGACATAGCTCTATTTTCGGTGGTAAGCCTATGCTATAGCTTCTTTGCAGCTCGCGGCTTCCTACTACTATTCCGTGTGTTGCTAGAGAGAGACTACTTCTCGTGGCGAAGAATTGCGCTACTATTCCTTAGATGGGGATCATACTGTGCAATGCTACTCTTCTTCTACTTAGTGCTTCCAACCTATACGCAAACATACACCATAGGATTTGCTGCGCTTATACTATTCCTTGAGATTGTAATTGTAACAGTTAACTTCTTTAGAGCATATCGCAGGGCTACGGAACGAATTGACAACTACTACTCCGAGAATATTGAACCATTTATGAAGTGGATGAAGAACATTGTCTACCTTATCATATTTACGGGTGTATCTGGCGGGGCTCACTATATGTATCCAAATTGGGTAAATACCCTATATGGATTATTAGGCGCAGGAGCATTTGTCTATACAACCATTGCGCTCAATAACTATATGCTAACTATTAGCAGACTGGGTAAGACTATCGATGAGTCAGCTGTTGAAGTAGACTTGGAGTCAATCCCCGCATCCGAAGAGAATCTACTGCTAAAGAAAGAGATTAAGAAGTGGGTTGGTTCAAAGGGCTATATTAAGCCGGGGCTTACCATTGAAGATCTTGCCATAGAGATCGGAAGTAATAGAACCTATCTATCTACATATATCCGAGATAACTTTAACCAATCATATCGTGACTGGATCACCGACCTAAGGGTTGAGTACTCACAAGAGCTACTAATGGAGAATCCAGATATGCTAATTGGACAGATTGCAGATGCAGTTGGATATAGCCGCAGTAGCTATACAAAGGCATTTATCAAGGTTTGTGGGGTGAATCCTACTACGTGGCGAGATCAACACGCATAGAGAAGTAGAATAATTTAATATATAGAGCTTATAAGTGACCCTATGGATAGAAAAATCCGTGGGGTCACTTACTATTTTAGAGTTAGGTAATAAAAAATTTCGTTTTCTCACTTTTTTGTCATAACTTTGTTTAGATGAACTAGAGCATAGTAAAATTTAACTTTTAAAATAAAAAAATGAAAACAACAGCATTTACAAACTACCATATCGAAAATGGTGGTAGAATGGCGGAATTTGCAGGCTACAATATGCCTATCGAGTTTAGCGGTATCGCTGACGAGCACAACGCAGTACGCGAAAATATGGGTCTTTTTGACGTGAGCCATATGGGCGAAATTTGGGTTAAGGGCCCTAACGCACTTGCATTCCTTCAATATACAACATCTAATGACGTAGCTGCACTCTATGATGGCAAGGTTCAGTACTCTTGCTTCCCTAATGGTAAGGGTGGTATCGTGGATGACCTTCTTGTATATCGTATTGATGCTGAGACATACCTACTTGTAGTTAACGCTAGTAATATCGATAAGGATTGGGCTCACCTATGCCAATATGCTGCTGAGTTTGGCCTTACACCGGGTAAGGAGCTATATAACGCATCGGATGAGATCGCACAAGTTGCAATCCAAGGTCCTAACGCTATGAAACTTGTTCAAAAGCTATGCTCTGAACCAGTTGAAGATATGGAGTACTACACCTTCAAAAAAGTTGAGATCGCAGGAGTTAAGGACGTGATTCTATCTATTACTGGCTATACTGGTAGCGGCGGATGCGAGATCTACATCGCAAATGAGGATGCACCACTACTATGGGACGCAATCTGGAAAGAGGGCGAGGAGATGGGACTAAAGAATATTGGTCTTGGTGCGCGCGATACCCTACGCCTTGAGATGGGTTTCTGCCTATATGGCAATGATATTGACGATACAACTTCGCCTATCGAGGCTGGACTTGGTTGGATCACTAAGTTTGTCGATGGCAAGAACTTTATCGATAGAGAGTATATGGAGCAACTAAAGGCTGATGGACTTAAGCGCAAACTTGTTGGTATCGAGATGATCGACAGAGGTATTGCACGCCACGGCTACGAGGTTAAGAGCGCAGAGGGTGAGGTTATAGGTTATGTAACATCTGGAACTCAAGGCCCAGCTGTTAAGAAGGCAATCGGTATGGCATATATCGCAACTGGCCATAATAAGCTAGGTAGCGAGGTATTTATCGATATTCGCGGCCGTCAACTTAAAGCTGTAGTAGTAAAATCACCATTCTACAAAGCATAGTTTATGACCCATATAGAGTATAAACCGATTGGAGTGTGTGCTCAACAGATAGATGTTGAGGTTGAAGATGGAGTTATCAAAAGCGTTCAATTTACAAAGGGATGCCACGGTAATACTCAAGGCATATCACGCCTAGTTGAGGGAATGGAAGTCAAGGATGCAATCTCTAAACTAGAGGGTATCGACTGTAAAGGTCGTGGTACTTCCTGCCCAGATCAACTCACAATAGCACTACGACAGACCTTATAGTTCATAATCGTACTGTATAACTTGTAATACGAATTAGCCCCTAGACCCTACGATAGGCAGTCTAGGGGCTATTTTTTACTCCAAAGGCAAGAAAAGTAACTGTGTTTGCTGCTATGGAGAGGCTTGGAGTACCATTAGTTCTGCTCGAATTTTAGTAATTTTGTAGAGTACCATATCTTTGAAGTTAACTAAATCCAAATCACCATGAGAAGAAGATTTCTATGTACTACTACTCTACTATTAGTACTTACACTTGCCATGTTTAGCTGCGAGAAGCAGACCGGAGCTACCGCCGACACATTCACTGCTACTATCTCAATCCCAAATTTTGAGAGTTCAGGGGGTGCCGCTACTCTATCGATTACAACTAACGAAAATTGGACAATTCAGACTTCCGCAGGTGGCGAGTGGTTAGTGCCATCGGCTACAAGTGGATCTGGAAACTCGAATGTAACGCTTACCGCCCAGAGAAATCCATCATTTACCGATAACCGCACAACGGAGCTCACCATATCAACCGTGAGCAATAAATCCAAAAAGATAACCATAACACAATCCGCAGCCCAAGAGGAGGTACCCGCTGGGAATATCGAATTCAGCGACCCTGTATTTAAGGCAATGCTACTCAATGAGAATCCAATTGGCGACATAATACCAATGCCTGCCACAAGGGGTGACGGAGGTAAAGAAGAGGAGGAGATTGCGCAAACTCACGTACCAGCAAAGATCGATGCTAATGGCGACGGTGAGATATCATATGAGGAGGCATATGCCGTTGAGCAGATAATAGCACTATCTATTCCAATCTATGACGGCCCTCTACAATCTATGGATGAAGTAAAGTACTTTAGCAATCTAGAGAACCTCTTTATATTAGGGGGTATGGTAGAGGAGCTAGATGTAACCGAGAATAGAGAGTTAAAGTTCCTAGCTGTTGAGAACACGCCACTAGCTGCTATTGATCTGAGCCAAAATAGCAAGATCGAGGTACTATTCATATCTAAAAACCCCTTAACCCAGATCGATCTATCGGCACTCACTGAACTTAAAGTAGTAGATCTTTCGGAGAATCAACTTTCTAAGGTTGACCTAAGTGCAAATAGCCAAATTACTGATCTCTATCTCTATGAGAACCAAATCACTGAAATAGATCTTTCCACCCTTTCCGCAGTTGAGTCTCTCGACGTAGAGGACAACAGAATCGATCGCATAGATATATCTATGCTAAGTACACTCGAAGACTTTTGGTGGAAGGATCAAACAGATCAAAATAACCAAAACAAAGAGGTGACAATCAGGTTGACTGAAGATCAATTCTACTCTCGTATAGTAGATTTCAACTACTATTCATATCCTGAGATAGTGGGCGGAGAACCATTCCCGCGCGGGAATATCGTATTTGAGAGTGAGGAGTTTAAACAAGCTGTTATTGATTACCATGGCGATATGAATAACGACGGAGAGGTTACATATCAAGAGGCTCTAGCAGTAAGTTATATCTATATGGTCGGTGTAGATCTAAAAGATGTACCAGACATAAAGCACCTTAAGATGCTTGAGAGCATCGAAATCACATCTTGTCATATCACCGGGATTGATCTATCGGCTCAGAAGACTCTGCGTGCTATCAACTTAAGTTTCAATAAGATCTCTTCAATCACCCTTCCTGATAGTCCAAATCTTGCCTCACTTGAACTACACTATAATAAAATTACATCACTAGATGTTAGCGGATACCCGGGGTTAAATGTAATACAGGTACAGGGTAACCACCTCTCAACTCTCGACATATCTATGCTAGGCGAACTATCCGCTGAGCAAAATGGAGTTGGCGATCAGAGCAGCGCATCGGATGATAAAGATCAATCTATAACTGTCACTATGACCGAGGCACAGAGAGATCTGCCAGTCCTTGAGAATTCAGTTATAAATGATCGAGTAGTTATTAATATTGCCAATTAGCTTTAAGTAGCCATATATAGAACTATAGGGAGTAGAATTTTTCTCAATTTCGAGAAAAATTCTACTCCTTCTTTGTGTCCAAACTACAAAAATGGTGTGTCCAAACTACAATTGTGTGTCCAAATAGCAAATCTTTGTGTCATATCAGCAAAACTTTCCGCCAGCTATTGCTAGAGAGAGAACTTCACTATACCTTTGTTTCCAGCAAACAAGAACTAATTAAACCAAATTTTAAAAAAATGAGAAGACTAAAGACTCTTTCTGCACTATTTGTAGCGATGCTACTAATGGGTGCTGTTTCGAGCTGTGAGAAGCAAAATGAACCAGTAGTAGACAATTCTGTCTCTATTGAAATCGCAAATCCAAACATAGCTGTGCTAGGTGGCAGTACTACACTACAGATCAACACCACTGCCGATTGGACAATTAGCGTGGGCGAAGGTGGAGAGTGGTTAACACTATCAGCTACTAGCGGTACTGGCAGTTCAGAGGTAACACTCTCTGCTGAGGCTAATCCATCATTCACTGAGAATCGTATTGCTGAGCTTACCATTGCAACAACAGCAGATAACCTACAGAGTGTAGTTATTACACAGATTGGCGAACTTCCTGATGCAAATATCGAGTTTACTGACCCTCTATTTAAGACGTTACTACTGATGGAGAGTCCCGACGACTCTGGTATAGCTCGAGCATTTATGAAAGAGCCAAATATACCAACGAGCCATATCCCTGCAAAGATTGATGCCAACGGCGATGGTGAGATATCATACCAAGAGGCTGCAGCAGTACAGCAGATATTCACATATGGCTTTGAGGTAGATAAACCTGAGCGACTTCTGAGTTCAATTGAGGAGCTAAAGTACTTCACCAACATCGAACTTCTCTATATAAACCGTTCTGAGATTGCAGAAGTTGATCTATCGAATTTACCGGAATTAACTGAATGTGTAATATTGGCGAGTCAGCTCAACGAGATCGATCTAAGCAGCAATGTAAATATTGTAAATTTAAGTCTTAGCGATTCGTATCTTACAGCACTGGATCTTACAAATCTAACGAAGCTCGAGGTATTAGAGCTATATAGGAATCGACTAACTGAACTGACCCTTAATCAGAATGCTCCACTAAGTTATGTAGATCTATATGGTAATCGATTCACTCAGTTCGACATATCTACCTATGGCAATCTTACTCTATTCTATCTCTCAAGTCAAACCAGTGATGGCCAAACAGAGATTATTCCGACAGTCACTCTAACCCCTGATCAGTTTTACTCGGAGGTT
>CAYJFH010000072.1:0-10348 GCA_964369485.1 uncultured Rikenellaceae bacterium
CCACTACTACTTTATACTCCATAGAGCTCTTTGACCCTCTGTAACTTCTGTTGAACAAAGGCAACGCCTCTGTGTGAGGCCTCCTCAAGGTCATATCCAAGGGCGAGGTATGAGGCAATAGCCGAACTAAGTGTACAGCCAGTGCCGTGAGTAAACTTTTCGGGGATGTCGATTCGCTTCGCTGTAATATCTACTCCACCACCATCATAGTATAACTTATCTATAATAGTTTCTCGACCTTGCCAATCTGCGGCGTGCCCCCCTTTAAGTAGCAGCGCATTTAACCCCCTGCCACTAAGGTAATCCCATACATAATCGGCTCTCTCTGCACTGTGAATCTCTCCTTTATTAAGACCACATAGCACTTCTGCCTCGTCTTGGTTAGGGGTCAGTAGCGTCGCTCGTGGCACAAGATACTCTAACATTGCGCCAACTGTCCCCTCTGCACCGAGCTTTCCTCCTGAGGTTGCAGCTAATACGGGGTCAATCACAACATTTTTAGGTCTATATTCGTCTAGTAGGCGCGCAATAAGTCGTGCTGTTTGTGCATCGCCAACCATTCCAATCTTAACGGCATCTATCTGAAAGTCATCCATTACTGCTCGAAATTGCCCCTCGACCATATCAAGTGATACTTGGCTAACAGCCCTTACCGCAACACTGTTCTGTGCGGTAAGGGCTGTTATTACTGTTGAAGAGTCGCACCCAATTGCAAGTGCGGTCTTTATATCTATCTGAATACCTGCGCCACCTCCACTATCGGAGCCAGCGATGGTCAGAATTCTAGTTTTCGCAGGTATCGCCATATAGAAGTCTAAATGTATCAGTTGCGATTACAAGCTCTTCGTTTGTACACGCTACTACTGCTTTAGTTCTTGACTCCGCAGTTGTGATAATCGCATCGTCACCCTTCTGTAGTGAGTCGTTTACCTTCTCGTCTAGGATAATGCCAATTGATTCAAGGCCGTGAAGTGCATCGTAGCGAACGAATGGCTCGTTCTCGCCAATACCACCAGTAAATACTATTAGATCTGCACCACCAAGCTCAGTGATATATGAACCGATATAGCGACGAAGACGACTTGTAAACATATCCATTGCAAGTTGAGCGCGTTCATCGCCCTTAGCAGCTGCATCTACAACGTCACGCATATCGCTACCAATTCCCGAAACGCCCGCTAGACCAGACTCCTTATTGATAAGGTCGCTCATCTGAGCAGCTGATAGGTGCTCTTGCTCCATAATGTATAGTAGTACACCCGGATCGACTTCACCACAACGGGTACCCATCATAAGTCCGTCAACAGGTGTAAAGCCCATAGAGGTGTGTACCGATTTACCATTTTTAATAGCAGTGATAGATGCACCATTACCGATATGGCAAGTGATAACCTTTGCGGTCTCGAAGTTTAGGCCAGTCATCTCGCAACCACGCTGTGCAACGAACTTGTGCGATGTGCCGTGGAACCCATAGCGACGAATACGCATCTCCTCGTAGTATCTATTAGGAATTGCATATTGGAAGTTAACTCTCTCCATTGATGAGTGGAAAGAGGTATCGAATACTGCCACTTGCGAAATAGTTGGAAGTAGCTTTTCGACAGAAAGAATACCATTAAGCGCCGCTGGATTGTGCAGTGGAGCAAGTTCAAAACAGCCCTCGATCTCCTGCTTAACCTTATAGTTCACAATAGCCGAGTCAGTGAAGTACTCGCCACCGTGGGCAACTCTATGGCCTGCAGCACCTATCTCGCTTAGGCTCTCAATCACTCCGTGCTCCTCGTCAATAAGGGCGTGAAGCAGTAGATTGATACCCACCGAGTGGTCGGCTATTGGTTGAACAAGTTCAAATGGTTTCTTACCTTCAGGTTTATGTACCAGTCTCCCCTCATTCTGGCCAATACGCTCAACAAGTCCTTTTGCTAGAAGTACAGCATCACCTTTGCACTGCACGTCTAGTAGTTGATATTTAATTGATGAGCTACCACAGTTAAATACTAAAATATTCATTTCTTTTCTTTCTAAAAAAATAGTTAGGTTTGTTTTCTTACAATAATTCTCTACTTCTGCTCTGCTTGAGCTTGGCACGCTGTAATTGCCACTAGCGATACGATGTCGCTCACCGAACAACCTCTCGAAAGGTCGTTGATAGGAGCAGCCATACCTTGAAGTATTGGACCTACTGCCTCAGCCCCTGCGATTCTCTGTACAAGTTTGTACGAGATATTACCTACCTCTAGGGTCGGGAATACAAGTACGTTAGCGCGGCCTGCAATCTTCGAGCCCGGAGCCTTAGCAGCGCCAATACCCGGAACAATAGCAGCATCTGCTTGAAGATCACCATCAATCTCGATATCTGGAGCCATCTCCTTTGCAAGTTCTGTAGCTCTGACAACCTTATCTACCATCTCGTGCTTAGCCGAGCCCTTAGTAGAGAACGATAGCATAGCTACTCGTGGGTCGAAACCTACGATAGCCTTAGTAGTACGAGCAGTGCTAACTGCGATTTGAGCAAGCTCTTCGGCAGTTGGATTTGGGTGTACTGCACAGTCTGCAAATACCATCATACCATCTTGACCGTATGTCTTATCCTTGAAGATCATAATCATTGCTCCCGACACAACCGATACACCCGGCTTAGTCTTCACATATTGGAATGCTGGGCGCAGAACGTCACCAGTAGCGTTATTTGCACCTGCAACCTCGCCATCAGCATCGCCTGCCTTAATCATAAGAACAGATAGGTATAGTGGGTTTTCGATAAGCTCCTCGGCCATTTCGCGAGTTAGACCCTTAGATCCACGAATCTCTAGCATAAGGTCAACGTACTTAGCCTTATTAGCGTGAGATTTAGGATCAACGATCGTTGCCTTGTGAATCGATGGAAGTTGCCACTTAACGGCGCAAGCCTCTACCTCTTCGTTTGAGCCGATAAGGATTACATCTGCAATACCCTCTTCGATAATTTCATTTGCGGCACGAAGTGTTCTCTCTTCTGTTGCCTCTGGTAGAACAATGCGCTTTACATTACTACGCGCTTGTTCCCTAATCTGTTCAATAAGTTCCATTATTTTTATATAAATAAATTAAAATACATAAGTTCCTTTTGCAAAGATAGCGAAAGTTCTGTAACTTTGTGCAGATTTTTAACATAAATATATAATAAAATGACAATGAAAAACAGAGGTCCTATTTCTCAATTTATTGAGCATAATTATCGCCACTTTAACGCGGCTGCACTACTCGATGCAGCGCAAGGTTATGAGGCTCACCTTGACAAGGGAGGTAAGATGATGATTACTATGGGTGGAGCTATGAGTACAGCCGAACTTGGAGTATCACTTGCTGAGATGATTCGCCAAGATAAGGTACATATTATTACTTGTACTGGCGCTAACCTCGAGGAGGATCTTATGAACCTAGTTGCTCACTCGCACTATAAGAGAATCCCTAACTATCGTGACCTTACAGCAGAGCAAGAGCGCGAGCTACTAGACAACCACCTAAACCGTGTAACTGACACTTGTATCCCTGAGGAGGAGGCATTCCGCAGACTTCAAGGCCATATCTCTAAGATTTGGAAAGATGCAGATGAGGCTGGCGAGAGACTACTTCCTCACGAATTTATGTACCGTCTAATCCGTAGCGGCGAACTTGAGCAGTACTACGAAATCGACCCTAAAGATAGCTGGATGCTTGCAGCGTGCGAGAAGAACCTACCGATTATCGTTCCGGGTTGGGAGGACTCAACTATGGGTAACATCTTCACCTCTTATGTTATTAAGGGCGAGATGAAGGCATCTACCGTAAAGAGCGGTATCGAGTATATGATATATCTAACTGAATGGTACAGAGCTAACTCTGGCGGAGCTGGTGTTGGTTTCTTCCAAATTGGTGGCGGTATCTCGGGTGACTTCCCTATCTGTGTAGTTCCGATGATGTACCAAGACCTTGAGTGGGAAGAAGTTCCATTCTGGGCGTACTTCTGTCAAATCTCTGACTCTACGACCTCTTATGGTTCGTACTCAGGCGCAGTGCCTAACGAGAAGATTACTTGGGGTAAGCTAGACGTTGATACTCCTAAGTTTATTGTAGAGAGTGATGCCACTATTGTTGCTCCTCTAATCTTTGCTTGGATTTTAGGTCAATAGTATGACCCTTACACTACTACTTATTGTAGCCCTTGGTCTTAGCGTAGACTCATTTGCAGTATCGCTAGGCCTCGGAGCTGCTTGTAGAAAAATCAACAAACAGACGCTTCGTTTTGCTCTTCTTGTAGGACTACTACACACTCTGTTCACCGTGGCTGGTGTACTTGCATTCGACTTAACAAGGAGTTATATAGATGGCTGTAATGAAATTATAGCCTCTGCGCTATTTGCCATACTGGCGGCTAAGATGATATATGATGGTATTAAGATACCAGCGAATAGCAGCGAGGATTGCGGTTTCTTTAACCTTTCGCTTAGAAAGACTCTAGTTCTTGCCTTTGCAACAAGCCTTGATGCGCTAATACTCGGGGCTGCTATTGCTAATACAACTTGTAAGTTTGGCGATGTTGGCAGAAGTGCCGAGATCTCAATTATTGCTATTACTATAGGTGTGGTAACACTACTTATGACACTGGGCGGTATTGTACTTGGGCGTACAATTGGTAAGATGATTGGTAGATGGGCTGTGCTCTTTGGTGGCCTTATACTCCTAGGTATGGCAATCAAACTAATTTTCGATTTCTATTCAACTAACTAAACTAAAGATGAAAAAGATTTTTACCCTAATCTCAATCTTTACATTAACAATGGCAGTAAATGCCCAAAACCCGAATTTGCATATCTACCTATGTATTGGTCAATCTAATATGGAGGGCTCAGCGGCTATCGAAGAGCAAGATAAGACTGCTCCGTGGAGGCTCTATATGATGCCAACAGCCGAAGACTCAACCAAACTAGAGAGTGCTCGCAGGATGGGAGAGTGGTACGCCGCTACCCCACCCCTTAGTCAACCTTATTCAGGGCTATCGCCTGCTGATTACTTTGGTCGCACACTTGTTGAGAGGCTACCTAATAAGATCTCAGTTGGCCTTATAAGTGTAGCTATCGGAGGTTCGGATATCCGTATTTTCGACAAAGATAAGTACCTTGACTATCGTAATACATATAATGAAGATTGGTTCATTAATAAAGTTAACGGTTATGGTGGAAGTCCATACCACAGACTAATCGAGACTGCTCGCAAGGCTCAAAAAGATGGTGTGATCAAGGGTATTATCCTCCACCAAGGCGAAACTAACGAGGGTAACGCTGAGTGGCCAGAGTACGTTAAGACTGTATATAGCAACATTCTAAGCGACCTAGGGCTAAAGGCTAAGAACGTTCCTCTAATTGCTGGTCAAGTTGTACCTGAGAGTGCAAATGGAGTGTGTGCCTCGATGAACGAGATTATAGTTACACTCCCTGAGGTCATCCCAACTGCATACGTTGTGTCGTCGGAGGGGTGTGGTGTGCAAGAGGATAACGTTCACTTCAATTCAGAAGGTGTAAGGGAGTTAGGTAGAAGATATGCAGAGAAGATGATTGAGGTGAAGGGCTATAAGGTTAAAGAGTAGCTTATTCAATAATATCATCATGGAAGGACATCCCAATAAAATTTTTCTAGCGATACTGCTACTACTCTATACTCTTGCCACTGCATATATAGGCTATAGAGCTCGCAAGAGTAAGAGTTCTGAAGATTACTTTCTAGCAAATCGTTCTCTTCCCTCTTGGCTACTAGCCATTACATTTATCGCCTCGTGGTGGGGCGGTGGCTCGGCTATTGACCTTGTAAATGATGCAAATAGAGAGGGACTTAGTACCTTCTGGATCTATGGAGTGCCGGTGCTTATAGCAACGGCACTTATGTTTTTATTTGCAGGAGGAATACGCAGGGTCTCTACAATATCGCAACCCGAGATCATAGAGAAGCGATACGACAGACGTTCGGCACTAATGCTAACCCTATTTATCATAGTCTTTATGACTATCGGAGCGGCGATTCAAGTAATTGTCATTGCAAAGTTCTTCTCAGTCTTCTTTGGAGTTTCATACACCTTAGGGGCGATTATCGGCACGCTATGCGTACTGGTCTACTCCCTCTTCGGGGGATTTAGGGGAGTGGTTCTCACCGACCTATTCCAGTTCGTATTCTTCCTGTTCGCATCTTCGTTTCTATTCTTTATGGCATACGATAGCTCCGGAGGGTGGGATATGGTGCTCACAGCCTCTGAGGGCAAGGAGGGCTACACTTCGTTTATGCACAATATCGGCGATAATATTGCTTATGTCATTACATTTGGAACTTCGTGGATGATTCAAGCAAATGTATGGCAGAGAATCTCGGCTGCTCGCACTCCTCGCAGTGCAAGGAGGATGATGGGTATTAGCTTTTTGGTATTTATTCCACTATACCTTATGGTGACTCTTACGGGTATGTTGTCGCTTGCGAGCTATAGTGAAGTACCCGAAGGCGGTATTGTATCCTCAATGCTACTAGCTCTCGATAGCCCTATGCTTAGCGCACTAATTTTCGTTGGGCTATCCTCGGCTATTATGTCGACAATGGACTCTATGTTTAACACCGGAGCACTATCACTCACTATTGACCTATATAAACGCTACTTAAGGCCTAATGAGTCGGCTAAGCACTATGTAAACATAGGACGAATCTCAACACTAATCATCGCACTGTTAGCGCTATTTATTGGCACACAAATTACCTCAGTGCTCACTATTTCGTGGATTGGCGCTGACTTTATAGCCACTGGAGCATTTGTGCCACTTGTCGGTGGTTTTCTATGGCGTAGAGGCACTGCTACCGCCTCTCTATGCTCAATGGTATTTGGCTTTCTATTCTCCACCTACAACCTACTTGTTGCCGTAGGGGTAGATCTGCCAGTTGGTTGGGAGATTGCCTCAGCCGAGCAGGCAATAATTGGCATCGGCACTTCGTTGATCCTATATATTGTAGTGTCACTACTAACTAAAGCTGAATATAGCCGAGCTGATAGATTTATAGAGCTCGCTGGAGTTATAAGAAAAAAGAAGTAAGACTATGACAATCGAAGAGATCTATGGTTATGCAGATCGCATTGGACTGCTAACATTTTCAACCATCCATAATGGCGAGGTGCACTCACGTATTGCCCACTTTAACGGCTACGATAGCGATGGTATATACTTTCGCACGATGGGCAATAAGCCCTATGGCCGCCAATTGAAGGAGACACTACAAGTAACAGTCTGCGGCCACTATGGCGGAGGAATTATAAATCACGAAGATGTGGGAGCTATTCCAGAGTTTGCTCCGGGCTATTCATTCCGCCTTATTGGAAAGCTCCGCTACCTCTCTGCACAAGAGGTTAAAGAGAGGGCTAAGAGCAATAAGATGATGGAGGTTGCTGCGCGCGATATAGATATGTACCCAGCAATGGCTGATGGCAACTTCGTAATTGAGAGTGCAAAGGGTGAGATATTCGACTATGACTTCGAGATGAAACACCGTGATCACAAGGTACTACGCACAAGGTTTGCCTTTGGAGGAGCAACATATAACGATGCAGGAGTACGCATTACCGATAGCTGTATTGGGTGTGGTGCCTGCTATGAGGTATGTTCATTCAAGGCAATCATTCCCGGTGATAAGTATAGCGTTAATCCATCGAGGTGTGATGACTGCGGCAGCTGCTTGCAGACTTGCCCAGTAGGCGCAATAGAGCTATCGCTAACGATGTAATAACATAATAAAATAAACAGAGGTCGCTCTCCTATATTAGGGAGGGCGACCTCTGTTGTTTTTATAACCTAGGAGATGCAGGCGGTGGTGGTGGAGGTGGAGGTAGCTCTCCTGCCTCTGTTGTTATCCTCGCTGTCATCACCTCTGTGGTAGGTTGTAGCGTTTTGAGATCTATACCAAAGGCATATACAACATACTCTGTACTAGGAATAACTAGATCTGTCCAAGTGCCACTCTGCTCACCAACTCGCACATAGTTATTAAGCACAGTGGTAAATGTACCACCATAGAGCGAAGCCTCTAGCTCAAATGTGTCGTAGGTGTCGAGTATAATGGCCTCTTGATCTGCAAGTGTCTCATAGTAGCTAGCAGCTAGTTTATAGACAACGTAGCTCATCTCGCTATCGATTGGAGTTATTGTATAATCAAACGATAGATCTGTTGCACCGCTAAGTGTGATAGTACCAAACTCAGTGCTAGAGATTGTAATGGCTGTTGGTATCTCAACCTCATCTACCCTTTCGCCCGTGGTCATAACTACCTCGCTCTTAAAGAGCTTTGATAGCACTCCACTACCCTGCTGGTCATATGCGCAAGAGATTGCGATATATTCAGTTCCGGGGTTAAGGTCGATATAGTTAGTGGTTGCTTTAATATCGGTGATATTCCAAGCAATTTTATCCCCTAGGCGAGCTTCAGCATCCATCATGATCTGTTCATCAGTCATATCTGCTATATCCTCGACTCTGATAAGCTCAGAGAAGTAAGGAATACCCTCTTCGGTTGGAGTCCACGTCACCGAGGCTGTATTATCGCCAATTTCCGTTATTGAGGTCTCGATAGCATAGTTCTCATCAACGATAATATCAGTGGTGCTCGCCTCGAGAAGCGAAATTTCTGATGTAGGCTCTTTTGTCTCTGCGTCGAAACCAAATGCTACAATAACATATGGAGTCTCACGAGTAAAGCTCTTCTGCCAAAACCATAGCTCTGCTACCGATACCTCAGAGTTATCACCACTAAAGATTGCTACACCATCAGGAGAACTTAAGTCAGTGCCGAAGTTCACTTCTGCTGCCATTAGCACCTCGGCAAAGGCGAGTGTGTCGCCCTTTATCTCACCTGTTTGATCGTCAAAGGTCGCTTTATCTATTGCACCTACATAGTAGTTTCCGATATAGTCGTTAGCCTTAATGTCAATTAGAATATCGTAACTTGTGGCCCTATTAAGGCTCAGGGTTGGATACTCGATCTTCACCTCAGGCCTAGGATCTGGTTGAAGTCGCTCAGGTGGCGCACTATTAGTTTGACACCCTGCTATAAATAGCAGGGTTATCATTGGTACAAAAATCTTTAGTCGTTTCATGGGTTTGGGGGTATTTTGATAATCTGTTTGTTATAGCGCTCTGCGAAGGATCGCCTCTACCTTCTCTGGAGTTACTTGGCCACGCTCTCCAACGTTCCAGCCACGCTCAGTAAAGCGGCGTACAATCTCCGTGATTGTCTCCTCGCCAACGTTATGCTCTGATAGGCGAGTCTTGATACCTAGGCTGCGGTAGAACTTCTCAAGTGACTCGATCGCAAAGTCGATCTTCTCATCTTCAGAGCCCTCAGCACCCCATACTCTCTCGGCGTACTGCACAAGTTTAGCTCTCTTCTCAACTCTAAGAACATCCATAACTGCAGGGTGGATAATCGCAAGTGTAACACCGTGGTCAAGGCCGTGAAGAGCCGTTAGCTCGTGGCCAATCATATGTGTTGCCCAGTCTTGAATAGTACCCATAGCGATAAAGCCATTTAGACCCATCGTAGCAGTAAGCATAAAGTTAGCTGCCGCATCGTAACCCATCTTATCGACTAGTAGCTCAGGTGCAAGTTCTGCAAGTGTAAGCATTAGACCCTCGGCAAATCTATCCATAACCATCGTACGCTCGGCACCATCGGTTAGATATTGCTCCAGAGTGTGAGCGTATGTATCAACGATACCATTTGCAACTTGGTGCTTAGGTAGCGAGAAGATAGCCTCTGGGTCAAGGATTGAGAATACTGGGTAGTTTCTTGGGTTTTGGAATGCGAACTTCTCAGCACGCTCTCTACGGCTAATTACGGCACCAGAGTTCATCTCTGAACCAGTAGCAGGTAGTGTAAGGACAGATGCTAGTGGAACTGAATCTCCAGCCTTAGATTGATCTAGCATAAATTCCCAAGGGTCACCCTCATATTTAATTGCTGTTGCGATAAACTTAGTTCCGTCAATTACAGAACCGCCACCAACAGCTAGTAGGAAGTCAACGCCATTCTCCTTTGCAAGTGCAACGGCTTTCATTAGTGTATCGAATTCAGGGTTTGCCTCGATACCCTTGAACTCAACCCACTCTCTACCCTCAAGCGCCTTTGCGACTTGGTCGTAAACGCCATTTTTGAAGATTGAACCACCACCGATAGTTATCATTATCTTAGCATCTGCAGGGATAAGAGATGCAAGTTTTTCGATTTGACCCTTGCCAAATACTAGTTTTGTAGTGTTCTGAAATACAAAGTTGTTCATAATTTGTTTTGTTAAAAGTTAAGTTTGTTT
>CAYJFH010000073.1:0-10205 GCA_964369485.1 uncultured Rikenellaceae bacterium
GAGATACTTAGCTTTTAAATAAATTCGGAGGGGTCTATGCCAATTAAGGTGTAGACCCCCTGTTTTTGTGTCTATGGATGGTGCGTTTCTGCATACGGGTGTTTTTGTTATGCGGTGTCAAGCTAGAGAAACTTACAAGAGGCACGACGACTCCCCTCGGAGGCGTGCCTCTATTCACTTGTGCTTTGTAGCGCTTCGCTCATGCCGCCACTGCCTCAGTCGTCGGACTCCTGCTAGCTCTAATCATCCATTATATATCATTTACCACAGCAAAATAGTTGTGGCTACGCCCTAACCATTTTGATTTTTGATTGGATTCGTTCGCTTTGCTCACTTACTTTTTTTCTTTTTTCCGCGTCCCGCGGGCGGGGGAAAACTTCGTTTTCCATGGTTTTGTTTGTACTAGCAGAACCAAGCTAGAGAAATATCCCCAGTGGGTTTTGCCTACTTCTCGCCAGATAAGAGTAGGTTAAGAAATATAGCTAGAGAAATGTTTATAGTCGAGCTAGAGAAATTATAAGGGGTGAACTTCCAAAAAAGTCCACCCCTTATAATATCTATTGCCTTGCAACTCTTGTTTGGTTGCTGCCACTTGGCATCTCTAGGTATGCGCTACTCCTCATCGGCGCAGGCGAACTACTGCTAGTTGTACTCATACTCAGCTTTGTAAGCTCTGTGGTGATTACCCCTTGATCGTCAGGGCCAACTTCGCATCCGAATACCCCTAGAATATACTCTGTCTCGGGCTCTAGTGCCATAAGCTCGTAGTTCATCTGAGATCCAGATACTAGGAACCACGCAAGTCCGCCACCAGCATCAGCGAGGAACTTAGCCATAATCTGATTATCGTCCATACCCTCAAGGTTCACAGCTGTATCTAGCCCGAAGAAGTATGTATCGTCATTCGATGCTACAATATCCACAAATATCGACTCGCTAGTGGTACTCAACACAGTTACATCGAATGTATTTTGAGATGCAGTAGGTGCAGCAGTTGTAACTGGGGTAAGTGAGAGCTCTGTTGTCTGCTCTCCAGATGTATTAACCCCAAATACTGCAATATAGTACTCTGTCTCTGCATTGATATTATACCCTGCTGAGCTTAGCTGTTGCTCCCCAGTGTAGACATCTTCATTTGCTGTCCAATCTACGCCATATGCCTCTGCGATTTCAATAAATTCTTGGACTAGGCCATTCGGATTATCGGCATACTCACTGTCGGCATACTCCTTGCGTGTAACTCCGCAATAGTAGCGTGTGGTGTTGTTTGATGGGGTAACAGTGTACTCGAACGACTTAGTCTTAATATTTGAGGTTTCAACTGTAAATGTAGCATCGTCAGAGGCTATCCACTCTGGCGTTGAGAACGAAGAGGTATAGAGCTCGGTGGTAAACTGCGCGTTTACATCCATACCGTAGGCATATGCCACATAGTCGGTGCTACCCTTAAGATTTGTAAATGTATATTCATCGACCCCACTACTGAGGACAAATCCACTGGCAAGGAACTCAAGGAGGGTCATACCCATCATCTCGGCAGTTGAGCTTAGGAATGCGAGGTCATCAGCCATAAATGCAGCATCATCTGCAAATGTCCCATAGAACTCTTTGGTTAGTACTCCGAAGTAGTAGGTTATCTCCTCGTCGGCAGGAGTTACAGTTACTGTGGCCTCGGTAGCGGCAATTGCACTTACCTCCATTACGAAATCTGCCGTTGGAACTATCGGCTCATCTGGCACATCTGGGGTGCTCTTCTGCTGTTCACATCCTACTAGGGCTACTATTAGCAGTAGTAATAGTCTAAATCTTCTCATAATTTTAAAGGTGTTAGGTTAGTTGTAAAGTACTATGCTCTGATACAAATATAGTGAAAATTCCTTAGATAATGGCTATTGCCTTAGCTGTGTAGTTCTATAGATAAAAAAAGAGCGCCTCACCGCTGTGGCGAGACGCTCTCAAATCTGATATAGGTATATCGACTTAGATAAGCACTGGAAGTGCTACACCAGTCTTAGTAGCCTCAGACCATAGGTAGACGAATCCACCCTCGATCTTCACTACCTTTAGATCGCTATAGGTAGTAGGAGTAGCAACACCTTGACTATCTACAGTTGAGTATGTAACATCTACAACTGCATCTAGTGTAGGCGCTGAACTTAGTTCTAGTCTACGGCTAATTACACCTTTATCGTCGATGATGTTATATACCTGTCCGATCACATTAATCTGATGAACGTTGAAGTCAAGTGTATAAAGTGCTGTACCGCTAGTGGTGATAGATACCATCTTAGTGTTAGCGGTAAAGTTAATCTGCTCCTGAGATGGAGTATCTGTCGGAGTCGGAGTATCTGGCGTCTTTGGGTTTTCACAGCTAAAACTTAGAGCTGCAATTGCAATAAGCGAAAATCTTAGAATATTTTTCATTGTCATTGTAGTTATAAGTTATTACTTTACCTCAAGGTACTTGATTACTTGCTGGCTCTCGCCCGAAGCACTAGTGATTACCACTGTGATGTTGTGGATACCAGCCTCTGAGATCTTATACTTACCATCAGCATTCTCAACGCCATTAAGGTAGTACTTCGCAGTAGAGCCCTCTGGCGCATTCTCAAGAACGACATTATATAGATCATTCACTACAGGAGTAACAAGTAGGCGTGGTTGGCCATAGTCAACGTAGTGAATAGCGGTTAGCTTACCTTCGCCATCGAATGCCTCCATGTTGAATATCTCCATCATTACTCTCTCACCGCTCCAGTAGATATACTCGCTATTAGTCTCAGAGGTAATAGAGGTAACGTTGTCGCCACCCGGGAACATAGTCTCCTCGATAGACTCAACGCCAGTTGATCTAAGTAGCTTTACAAGCTCACGCTCAGAGTATGTATTAACGGTGTTGTAGTTCCAGTTATCCTTTCTCTTTCTGCTAGCATCAACGTGAGTGATAAGGAAGCCTTTGTGGTGTACCGAGCCGTCGCTATTGCCTAGGTAGTTATCCCATACTGTATTTCTAGAGTCACGGTAGTCGATTAGGAAGTACTCGCCATCATTGTCGGTATGGATAAGGAAACCCTCGTTTTGATCCACGCTCTTTAGTGTGTACTCGCCATCTGTATCAAGGACCGTTGGCTCCATCCACCCTGCCATCCATCTCTCAAGTACGTTTGATGGAGGAGGTGTGCGGCCTGCATTAAGGTAAGGACCTGTGTTCATAAGTGAGTAGTACTCTAGTCCACGACATAGACCCTCCTGCTCGTAGTTAACGTCATATAGGTCAACCCAACCTAGTACGTGGCCAAATTCGTGGCAGAATGTGCCGATACCTGCTCTCTCTGTACCCTCAGCGCCGCGAAGCTCCGAAGTACAAGCATATGCCATTATATCGCAACCATCGAACTGTCTGTCAGCAATCGGAATACCATTTTCAGTGTATCTGTGAGGCCATACTGTGCCTGCGCCACCCTCTGCGCGGTTATATCCTGCGTAGAAGATAAAGATATCGCGAACCTTGCCATTCTCTGCATATAGGCTAAAGTCTGCAAGTGGATCAGCTGCCTCGCAAGCCTCCATTGCCATCTCAATTACTCTATCAGTACCGTACTCACCGCCATAGTACGATGCATCGTACTGTAGTTGAATAGGGCCAATAACATCGTAATCAGGGACAAATTGCCCCATAGATTGAGCCACATAGTAGTCCTTAGCACTACCTGTTGCACCATTGTATGAGTAACCCTCAAGGTTAAGCATCTCGTCGAATGCCTGAACGGGGTCAGCCATTGAGAACTTAACATCGGCAAACTCTACAAGTATTACAAGCGACTTGATATCGCCAGTTGTAGATGAAAATGATAGGATACCCTCTGGAGCCTCTAGTGCTGATTCGCTCTGATTTGCATTTGATGCAAGTGGAGCGGCTGCTGACTTCGCTACGATATTTAATGGGATAGTACTTCTTGTACCCGTTAGGTTTCTAGGTATTCTAGATATGTACTCTCTCTCAACCTTCGATAGTTTGCTAGATGGTTTAACCATCACGCTCGATGCAGTAAGTTCGCCATTTTGGCCTAGCTCTGCATAGTAGTAGTTCTTGTCGCCCTTGCCGATGATTGTGTAGCCATCCTCGGTAACAACCCTTCCATCAAACTCATCACCAAGCACTCTAATTCTAATGACTGTACCATCACTCTGTCTGTATGAGATTATCCCCGGATAGGCAGGTACTGCAATAGCAATAGAGGTACAGAGGGTGATAGCCACTAGAAAGAGCGTTGCTATTCTCTTAACTATGTTCATTTTAGTTCTCTGTTTAAAGATTAATTTTTGATAATAGTATATGAACCTTAACTGTTACTTACCCCCTACTCTGTAGGTGTGTAGTGCAGCAGTTAAGGTTCATATATTAATAGTTATGGATGTCTACTTTCTGATGATATAGTCGAAAGTATAACCGCGGTCATCACCCTTGAATAGAACAACTGCTTGGAGCTCTCCCGCTTCGTTTTCAACCATATACTTAATACCAGCACCTGCGATGCCTAGCGCGCCAAGTTCATTGAAGATAAAGTCGTCACCGCTGACAACCTCGCCGCTCGGTAGGTGTACCATTGAAGGGTAGTACATAGATTGGTTTAGTGTAACTACTGTACCGTCATTAAGGATTGCAGTTGAGATACCATCGTACTCCGTAGCCGTACCCTCTTGAGTATCGATAACTAGAGTGCCATTGTAGCCGAAGTTACATCCGATGTATCTTCCGTTAGCACTTATCTTGTCAAGGTCTTTATATAGGATAGGACCGTTATAAGCTACACCCCAACTTGGTTCATCTGGGTTATGGTATGAGATAACTGTGTTTTCAAGTGATGCGTAGTGACCTTCGTTGTTAGCATCCCAATAGAATACTGCTTGATCGTCAAGACAACGGCCATAGACGATTGAGCCGTCATTCGAGCAACCTAGTGCATCCCACATACTGATCCAGTGTTGGTCAGTTGTTCCAGGAACTGTTTGTGGTTCAGGGCGATCAAGTTTGATTGGTTCACCATTAACCCACTTAAGTGCAGTAACACCACCATCCGCTAGGGTACCTGTGCCAACCCAAATGTAACCATCGGTAGATGTGTCGTTAACAGCTCCACCAGCAATACCCTCTGGAAGTGCTAGTTGGCGTAGTTCGCCATCGGCAGTGAAGTAAGCACCATTCCATCCTAGTTCGTCAGATGTAAAGACGTTACCGAAGTCATCAACAGCACTAACCATTACTGGAGCCTCTGTACCCGGGTAGCGACCTAGTACCGCGAATTCACCTGTCTTAGTATTTACTCTACAGATCTCGTACATTCCGATAAGTGCATTGTATTGGCTAGCTGCGATATAGAATGCGCTAGGCGAGATAACACCCATTAGGAATAGTTCATCGGTAGAGCCTACAACAAATTGGCTACTGTGTCCCGCTTGTGAGACCTTGATAGTCTCAGAACCATTTGCAGATGAAATAGTGATCACTGCGCTACGAACCATAAGATCAGTATTGGCAGTAGCAGAAATAGTAAGTGTATTCTCAGCAGGAGTTAGTGTTATCCAGCTCTCTGCACAAGTTGCTTCCCAGCTCTCGGTGCTTGTAATTGTGATAACTTTTTGATCGTTGCCCGAAGCATCAAGGGTAAAGCCCGCTGTAGACGTTATGATCTCTGTGCTAATTACCTTCTCGTTACAAGAGCTAAGGGTAGTTAGCGAGATTGTTGCAGCAAGAATTAGCTGCAGACTATATAATATTCTTTTCATATTTATTTCTTGATTATTTATCTTAATTGGATTATATCAATGTTACAGTATTGCTTTTACTATGGCTGATAAGCAGGAACTGAAAGTAGTTTATAGGCAATCTCGCCATATGCAGGTGCGCCATTTAGACTCATAGGAAGAGCTAGGACGTAGTACGATCTACCCGGGCGAAGCGCTGTTTCGGTGTATGTAACAGGAGCAGTGTTGCCATTAGTATATGTCCACGGAAGCTCAGTGTTGCCTTGGTATGCTCCAATCATCTGGTTGTGCATAATGTTACGAAGTTGCTCCATTCCATCAGCTTCACCTTGGTAGTACTCGAAGTTATCTTGAGTAAATACAGAGTAGAATACACCTAGGCTATTTGCATCTGGTGTGATCTCGAAGTTGTAAGTTGCTTGATACTCCCCTACGATGTCAAATCCATTAGGGTCGATATCTGCAATAGTTGCAACTGGAGTAGCAGTAGCTACTGTTGGGCTGTTGTTAGTATATAGATTTCTAACTACACCATATACATCACCATTCTGGTCGAATGTAACGATAAATAGCTCCATATCCTGCTTAGCGTTAAGCAGTGTAGTACGGTAGGTGTGTGTTGCATTTTGCTCCGTGAACATAAATACACCCGGATTGAAATCGCTCATTTCAGAGATGCTATACCAAGCTAGGATAGCTTGAAGCGCGTTACCATTGTAGCTAGTAGAGCTATATAGTGATTCGTGGTGTGCACCAACGCCACTCTCATTTAGCTCTTCGATAAAGATAATGAACTTAGATGTGTTCTCGTTCATTGTAAAGTTGATAGTGTGTTGGAATGGGTTAAGTTCGCTTACCTCGAAGTCAACAATCGCCGCTTCAGCTAGTGTGCTAGTCTTAAATTTCTTTGCGTAGATCTCAGATACTTCGTTAAAGCGGTTTGTTACGCGATAGTAAAGAGTGTACTCTGTGTTCTCTTGAAGATCTGCATTCTCGAAGTAAACACGCTTTGGATTAGCCACCGAGGTAACCTCTTTGCCCTCAAATGGGTTCTCTAGGCCTGCAACGTCGATAAGGTACTCAAGTTTTGAGGCGTAGATAGAGCTTGTGATATTAACTGCAACTGAGTTGTGAGTTACATACTCTAGTGTAATGGTAGGGTTTCCATAGCTAGTGCTGAACTCTTGAGTTGTAACAGCACCAACAGTGCCATCAGCAGAGTAACCAACTGCATATACAGTGTACTGTGAGTTAGCTTGAATACCACCAAAAAGGATAGTTTGTTCGCCCTTCATATCCTGCACACTATTTAGTCGACCTGCTAGGAAGTCCTCTACTGTAGATTCTGAGCTTATGGCTATCGCATAGTCAAAGCTTGCTGCGTACTGGTTAGGCGTAAATTTAGCCTCAGCACCATCAAGGCCTACAGGGCCTAGATCTGAAATTTGTACCACTGGCTGGTGGTTGAACTCAACAACCTCTTTTGTACACCCTGTAAGTGCTAGTAAAGAGACTGAAGCTGTTAAAAATAGCTTGGTCAATGATTTTTGCATATTAGGTAATTAGTTAATTTGTTTAGGGTTCAGTTTATTTGTTATTGTACATCCACTATCCACCAAGAAAGAACCCTAATATCTCCCAGAAAAAGTGTTTTTAATATTTTTTAAAAAATACAGCCCGAACAGTGCTGTTTGTAAAAAAATGGCACTTAGCGCTGAATTTCCCACTTTTCAACACTGAAGGCAACCGTAAATTTAAGTATTATTTTCAAGCGAGACAAATTTATTTTTGACTTTTTAAAAAATTAAACATCAAAGTATAGATCTATGGTATGATAATAATACCAATAAATGCTAAAAAAAGCACCCTCACGTTATTGTGAGGGTGCTTTCGGTGTGGAATTAATATAAAAATATTAATATGAATTAATTATTACAATACTATAGGAGTTTCTTTTTAAGTTCGGCGATCATATCGTCAACCATCGCATCTAACCCCCACTTAGGGTTCCAGTCCCACTGCTCCCTTGCAGCGCTATCGTCCATACTATCTGGCCAGCCGTCAGAGATTGAGTCCTTGATAGGATCAACTTGATACTCCCACTCGAAAGTAGGGATACGCTCCTTAATCTTATTAAATAGTATCTCTGGCGAGAAGCTCATAGCAGTAACATTATAGCCATTGCGGTGGATAAGTCTATCTGAATCTGCCTCCATTAGGTCGTGAAGTGCATCGAGAGCATCCGGCATATACATCATATCCATCAGGCGATCGTGAGGAATAGGGCAGATAAACTTCTCGCCCTTCACTGCACTGTAGAATACCTCTACTGCGTAGTCAGTAGTTCCACCACCCGGAAGTGAAGTGTGTGAGATAATGCCCGGAAAGCGTACCGAACGAGCATCTACCCCTAGCTTAGAGAAGTAGTAGTTACCCATAAGCTCCCCAGTCACCTTGCATACTCCATACATAGTAGTTGGGTGCATAATAGTGTCCTGAGGTGTATTTACCTTTGGAGCGTCAGGGCCAAAGGCACCAATAGAGCTAGGAGTGAATACCTTACAGCCATATTGACGCGCAACCTCTAGCGAGTTCATAAGCGCACCCATATTAATATGCCATGCAAGGGCAGGGTCACTCTCACCACGAGCCGATAGTAGAGCCACTAGATTATAGATAGTGTCAATATTGTACTTGTTGACAATAAGCGATAGCGCAGAGGCATCCATAGCGTCAAGTACAATAGAGTTAGGGTCCGATGCATTTACCTGAAGATCAGATGCAATAACGTTCTGGTCGCCATAACGAGCTCTAAGATACGTCTTTAGTTCAGTGCCAATCTGTCCGCCAGCACCAACAATGAGAATTCTTTTCATTAATTAAAGTTGATTTATGTATTATGATATGTAATTAATATAGGTGTGAAAAAAAATGTGTAAAATTCTTCTACTTCATTACAAAATTAAAAATAAATTTATAACTTTGAAATAGATAATCAAGATAGATTTAAAAAACTTTATAAAAATTAATATCACAAACCCAAAAAATGAAAGTAAAAGAACTAATGCAGCAACTTGCTGCTAAACACCCAGGTGAGAACGAGTATCTTCAAGCAGTAGAGGAAGTACTACTATCTGTAGAGGATATCTACAACCAACACCCAGAGTTCGAAGCGCACAGTATCGCTGAGCGTATCGTTGAGCCAGACCGTATCTTTACATTTAGAGTGAGCTGGGTAGACGATAAGGGTAAGGTTCAAACTAACCTTGGCTACCGTGTACAGTTCAACAATGCTATTGGCCCATATAAGGGAGGTCTTCGTTTCCACCCATCTGTTAACCTTTCGATCCTTAAGTTCCTAGGTTTCGAGCAAATCTTCAAAAATGCACTTACTACACTACCTATGGGTGGCGGTAAGGGCGGTAGTGACTTCGCACCTAAGGGTAAGAGTGACGCTGAGGTAATGCGTTTCTGCCAAGCCTTTATGATGGAGCTTTGGAGAGCTATCGGCCCACAGACTGATGTTCCTGCTGGTGATATCGGAGTTGGTGGTCGTGAGATCGGATACCTATACGGTATGTACAGAAAACTTGCTAGAGAGAACACTGGTGTACTAACTGGTAAGGGTATGAGCTATGGTGGTTCACTTATCCGTCCAGAGGCTACTGGTTACGGTGCTATCTACTTCCTAAACTCTATGCTAGACGTTCTAGGTACTGACCTTAAGGGTAAGACTATCTCTGTTTCAGGCTTCGGTAACGTAGCTTGGGGTGCAGCTAAGAAGGCTCTAGAGTTCGGTGGTAAGGTTGTTACTATCTCTGGCCCTGACGGATATATCTACGATGAGGCTGGTCTTGACGAAGAGAAGATCGACTACCTACTAGAGCTAAGAGCTACTAACAACGATATCGTTGAGCCATACGCTGAGAGATTCCCAGGTTCTAAGTTCTTCAAGGGCGAAAAGCCATGGTCAGTTAAGGTAGATGTTGCTCTTCCTTGTGCAACTCAAAACGAACTTAACGGTGATGACGCTAAGGCTCTTATCGCTAATGGTGTTAAGGTTGTAGCTGAGGTATCGAACATGGGTTGTACTCCAGAGGCTATCGAAGCTCTTCTACACGCTAAGGTTCTTTACGGACCGGGTAAGGCAGTTAATGCTGGTGGTGTAGCGACTTCAGGTCTTGAAATGACTCAGAACTCTATGAAGATCAACTGGACTGCAGAGGAAGTTGATGCTAAACTTCAACAAATCATGGGTTCTATCCACGAGGCTTGTGTTGAGTACGGCCGCGAGGGCGAGTACGTTAACTACATGAAGGGCGCGAACATCGCAGGCTTTATGAAGGTTGCACACTCAATGGTTGAGCAAGGCGTTATCTAGTCTTTAGAAAACTAAATAATATATAGCAGAGGGGTGATATAGAGATATATCACCCCTC
>CAYJFH010000074.1:0-9475 GCA_964369485.1 uncultured Rikenellaceae bacterium
GGAAGTAGCTCTATACTCTATTTGCCTATATCTATTTTATTCTAGCGCCATTACTGCCTCCTTGAATAGGCGGCCGCGCTCCTCGTAGTTTGTAAAGAGGTCGAAGCTAGCACAGGCTGGCGATAGAAGTACTATATCTCCGCTAACTGCCACGCTCCTTGCCGCTGAAATTGCATCAGCGAGTGAGTGGGTATCAAATATCGTAGGTACTACACCGTCGAATGCCTCTAGCAGTTTGCTATTATCCACGCCCATACATACAATTGCCTTGACTCTCTGCTTTGCAAGCTCTTTGAGTGCTGAGTAGTCATTGCCCTTATCTGTACCCCCAACTATCCAAATAGTAGGGTTAGTGACGCTCTGAAGTGCGTACCATACCGAGTCGGTATTAGTTGCTTTGCTGTCATTGATATACTCTACGCCATCGATAGTGGCAACTCGTTCCATTCTATGCTCTACACCCGAGAACTCTCTTAGGGTCTTTGCGATACTCTGGAAGTCAACCCCAGCTCTACTACAAGCAGCAATGGCAGCAAGTGCATTAGCTACGTTGTGGAGTCCCTTCATACTCATCTCCTCTATTGCCATTCTATGCTCTTCGAAGTGTAGGTACTCGCCATCGCTCCACGCTCCACCAACTGCTCCACGAGCGGAGAATGGTATCGGGCTAGCCTCTATCTTAGTAGATGGTAGCACCTTTAGGGATTCAGGGTCATCTGCATTGTAGATAAATGTATCCTCTGGCCCTTGGTTGCGAAGGATTCTGAGCTTCGAGGCTACATACTTCTTCATATCGTAGTCGTAACGGTCGAGGTGGTCAGGTGTAATGTTGAGTAGTAGGGCTATATCTGCCTTGAAGTCATATACCCCATCTAGCTGAAAGCTACTAAGCTCTATTACATACCAATCGTAGTCCTTTGGATTTTCGGCAATTGATAGTGCAAAGCTCTGTCCGATATTCCCTGCCACAGCCACGCTCTTGCCTGCTCGGCGCATAATCTCGTAGATTAGTGTAGTAGTGGTAGTCTTACCATTGCTACCGGTGATGCAGATGGTCTTAGCGTCGGTGTATCTAGTTGCGAACTCAATCTCTGAGATTACCTTGATGCCACGTGAAAGTGCTGCCTGAACGATATCTGCCTTATCAGGAACCCCCGGGCTCTTGATTATAAGTGATGCAGAGAGTATCTTAGAGAGAGTATGCCCCCCCTCTTCGTAGTCGATGCCCTTGGCCTCAATCTTTGCCTTATAGTCGCCCTTTAGCATTCCGCCATCTGAGAGGAATACATCGAAGCCCTTTACCTTTGCCAGCACAGCTGAGCCATAACCGCTCTCGCCACCGCCTAGTACTACAATCTTTTGCATGTTACAAGAAGTATAGTTAAAAAATTATCTAATCTTTAGAGTTACAATAGTTACTGCCGCTAGTAGTAGTTGCACCACCCAGAATCTAAATACGATCTTAGTCTCGGCAAATCCACGCTTTTGGTAGTGGTGGTGGAGTGGCGCCATAAGTAGTATACGCCTACCCTCGCCATACTTCCGCTTAGTATACTTAAAGTATGCCACCTGCCCCATAACCGAGAGGCTCTCGATAAGGAATACTCCACATAGGATTGGGAGTAGTAGCTCCTTGCGGATAAGAAGAGCGAATACCGCTATAATACCACCAATTGCAAGTGAGCCAGTGTCGCCCATAAATACCTGCGCAGGGTAGCTATTATACCATAGAAAACCGATTAGTGCACCTGCAAATGCCGCTGCAAATATCATCAATTCGCCACTTCCGGGGATGTGTGGAATATCGAGGTATGAGGCAAATATTACGTTGCCCGATAGGTATGCCATAATACCTAGCACAAGCACAATCGGCACTGAGACCCCTGCGGCGAGCCCATCGAGCCCATCGGTGAGGTTTGCGCCATTACTTACCGCAGTGATTACAAATATAGCCACAAATACATATAGCACCCACCCGAGCGTATCGCCTAGTCCGCCCTCGAGCGGAATTAGTGAACGGTAGTCTAGCGTTGCATCCTTAAAGAATGGAATTGTAGTAGTAGTTGACTTCTCGGCAGGGCCAAGCGTTACCCTCTGTGGGGCGTTGTCTAGCCCGATTGAACCGACAACTACCTGTGCCTCAGATGGGTGGACATTTTGTCGAATTACTACATCTGAACTTAACCACATTGCGCTACCGATGATTATACCTAGTCCCACTTGACCGAGCACCTTGAACTTGCCTGCAAGTCCCTCTTTTCTGCCCTTGAATACCTTTATATAGTCGTCGCAGAATCCGATAAAGCCTAGCCACACTGTAGATACAAGTAGTAGCTGGGTATATATATTTGTTAGGTCGCCAAATAGCAGGGTTGGGATAAGTATAGATGCAAGGATAATAAGACCGCCCATGGTTGGAGTACCACGCTTAGCTAGCTGCCCTTCGAGCCCAAGGTTGCGTACCTCTTCACCAATTTGGGCACGTTGTAGCGCACGAATTATCGACTTGCCGAATATAATTGCAATTAGCAGCGAAAGGATAATTGCAGCTGTGGAGCGGAATGAAATATATGAGAATAGCGCTTGACCCGGAATATCGAAGGTCTCGCTCAGGTAGTCAAATAGGTGATAAAGCATCTAAAATCTCTTTGTTTATGTTAGTTTCAAGCCTCAAAGGTACAAAAAAAGTTGCGAATTTTTAGGCCTATGTGGTAACTTTACCTCCGTGTAGATATTTGCAAGGCGCAGAATAACCATACTGTTAGTGGGTGTAACCCATTAGCGGCTAACAGTAGAGCGCACGCTTCTACTCTTTTGCTATTACTCTTCTCTATTTTCTTCTCTTGATTCAGCTTGTTTTACCCTCTCTTGTGCCTTAATTTCAGCCTTTTTGAGCCACTTTTCAAGGTAGAGACCTCCAATAGATGTTACCACAGATGCTACAGCAAACAAAATAGAGTAATAATTTAGAGCTGTTCGGGGGGACGGACGAGGGTGGCGCCCTAGTAGCGCAAGCGGATAGGGGGACTCCCTTGGGGGCGTCCGTCCCCCTTGCAAATTTCTCTAGATTGACTATTTAATTATTAATCTCTTTCAGATAATAGTTAATAACACTACCTACTTCCAAATATTGAGCTGCCGATGCGGACATTGGTCGAACCGCACTCAATGGCTAGGGTATAGTCACCACTCATCCCCATAGATAGTACCGATAGTGTAGGGTACCTATTATATAGGGAACTCAGCTCCATAAATTCACCTCTGACTATCTCCATATCGTCGGTATAGCTAGCCATACCCATAAGCCCTACTATCTCAACGTTCGGTAGCGGTTCGCTGGCTAGTATCTCCTCTATCTCTCCCATAGAAAAGCCCTGCTTGCTCTCTTCGCTTGCGATGTGCATCTGTAGTAGCACCTTTACTCGCTTCTCTGCCTTTTGAGCCTCCTTCGATATTGCGCTCAGTAGCCTATGGCTATCGACACTCTCAATTAGCGAGGCGTACTTTACAACTACTGCCGCCTTGTTGGTCTGTAGGTGGCCAATAAAGTGCCACTCTATATCTTGGGGCAGTAGCTCTGCCTTTAGTGCAAGCTCCTGCGGTCTACTCTCCCCAAATACCCTATGGCCAAGGGCATAAACCTCCTCTATCGCCTCCTTTGGGTGGAACTTACTCACAGCACAAAGTGTAACAGAAGAGGGTATTGTAGAGGCTATTTGGGTGAAATTTTGAGCTATCGACATAGTGAATTAGTGGTGATAAAGTTTTTATTTACGGTAAAATATTTCTATATTTGTTGCAACGAATTTACGAAAAATTTAGTAACAACTATGAAAAAACTCCTATTTACCCTAACTTTTGTAGGCCTTAGCTACCTAACTGCACTGGCCTGTACTAACATTATGGTGACTCGTGGTGCATCTAAGACAGGTAGCACTATGATCTCATATCTAGCTGATAGCCACCAACTATATGGTGCGCTATACTTCCTCCCTGCTAAGGACCACGCTCCGGGTGCAATGCGCCTAGTTCGTGAGTGGGACACAGGAAAGATCCTAGGTGAAATTCCAGAACCTGCACACACATACTCTGTTGTGGGTAATATGAACGAACACCAACTCCTAATCGGTGAGAGTACTTGGGGCGGACGTCCTGAACTTCAAGACTCAACAGGTATTATCGACTACGGTTCACTAATCTATATTACTCTTCAGCGTGCAAAGACTGCTCGCGAGGCAGTAGAGATGATGGGTTACCTAGTTGATACCTATGGTTACTATAGCTCGGGCGAGAGTATCTCTATTGCCGATGGTAATGAGGTATGGTACCTAGAGATTATCGGTAAGGGTACTAAGATGGTAAAGAATAGAAAGACTAAGCAGATGTACAATGCCAATAAGGGCGCTGTATGGGTAGCTCTTAGAGTGCCAGATGGTATGATCTCTGCTCACGCTAACCAAGCACGTATCACTCAATTCCCACTTAACGACCCTGAGAACTGTCTATACTCTGCTGACGTTATCTCATTCGCTCGCGAGATGGGTTACTACGAAGGCTCAGACGAGGACTTTAGCTTCTCTGATACATACAACCCACTAGAGTTTGGTGGTATGAGATGGTGTGAGGCTCGTGTATGGTCTATCTTTAGACGTGCAGGCGACACTAAGGCGATGGATAACTACTTCGACTATGCTCTAGGTCACGACGCTACTAAGCGTATGCCACTATGGATCAAACCAACTGAAAAGCTAGATGTTAAGGACGTTGCAGAGCTTATGCGTGACCACTACGAAGGTACTCCACTTGACCTAGGTAAGCAACCGGGTGCTGGCGATAATGAACTTCCATATCGTTGGAAACTTATGACATTCGATGTTGACGGCCAAGAGTATGTAAGCGAGAGAGCAGTATCTACCCAACAGACTGGTTGGTGGTACGTAGGCGAGAGCCGCTCATGGCTTCCAGATGTAGTAGGTGGTGTTCTTTGGTTCGGTGTGGATGATACTGCAACTTCACCACTAACTCCATACTACTCGAGCTCAACTCGTATTGCTCGCTCACTACAGATGGAGAACGGTTCGATGACTCAGTACTCTCCGACTTCGATGTTCTGGCTACAGAATAGAGTATCGAACTTTGCATATCTAAAGTATAACCGCATTAGCGAAGATATTAAGATCGCAATTAACTCTTGGGAGTATGCTCGCCTAGCGGAGCAGGAGATGATCGAGAAGATCGCACTTGAACTATATAACAGAGATCCTAAGTATGCAGTTGAGTACCTAACAGACTACTCAGTAAATACAGCTCAGAACCTATTCCAAACTTGGCAAGACCTAGATGGTTACCTGCTAGTTAAGTATATGGACGGTAACATTAAACGTGAGGTTCGTAGAGGCGAATTTATGGACAATGGCGAGAACTTTGGTATACCTGCATTCCCAGAGCGTCCGGGGTACTCTAAGGAGTGGGAGAGGGCAGTAGCTGAAGATCCAAACAGCGAAATCCTTAAGAAGGTAGAGCCTAAGATGGAGTAATCCATTAGTAAACAAAAATATAATAATAGAGATAGTTGCCCCACCCCTCGCCACCTTTAGGAGAGAAGAGTGGGGCAACTTTTACTCTAATATCAGTGAGAGTCAATTATTAATCTTAGAGTGCTGGGGGAGCACAATCTATTCCCTTGACTTAAATCCTATGAAAATTACATTTATTGGAAAGATTATCTCGCAACTGCGAGAAGAGAACAGAATTAGCATCGAAGAGCTATCGGAGCGTTCAGGCGTAGCTGTAGCTAAGATCGAGGAGATTGAAGCAGGCAAGATAACGCCGTCGGTAGGGGTAATGATTAAGATCTCTAGGGCGCTAGGTGCACGCCTAGGTACACTTCTTGATGGTCAAGAGAACCTTGGTGCAGTAGTTACAAGAGCAGATCAAAACAAACCCAAGGGCGATGCGCTGTCGGGAGCAGATATTGGGGCTAACCCACATATGGACTTCTTTTCGCTAGCTCAAGGTAAGCGTGACCGCTCAATGGAGCCTATGATCGTGGAGCTTACAGATAAGAGTAACGGTATTAATAGCGAACATGAGGGCGAGGAGTTTATCTACGTTCTCGAGGGTCACGTTGAGGTGAAGTATGGCCAGCAGTGTCACACCCTATCTAAGGGCGATAGTATCTACTACGATTCACTAGTGCCACACTCGGTATATAGTGCAACGGAGCAACCAGCTAAGATACTAGCTGTTATCTACACTCCATACTAAGAGTAGGTAGATAATGAGTAATATAGAAGGGAGTAGATATCACTATCTACTCCCTTCTATGTTATCTAATAGATCAGAAATCTACTCCTTTGTGCGCTGTGATACGGTAAGTAGTGCACCAGTTGGGCAGATAAACTTACAGTACGGACGGTGGATAAATAGCGATAGAACTATAAATACTCCACCTAGAATAAGAACGAATGTTGAGGCCGACGATATGATAAATGCCGAGAATACCTCGTAGTTTATAAGGTCGAAACCAACGCCAATCCACATAATAAATAGTAGCACCATTAGAATGTAGTACCTTAGTTTATTAAGGAATTTAGATAGCTGTGGGTTTAGCTTTACTTTTCGATTAGGCACTTTAGCGAGTAGCTCTTGTGCCGAACCCATCGGGCAGTGGATATGGCAGTATGAACCCTTCTTGCCAAGTAGTGGCATAATGATGGCTACTGCAAGTAGAGCAACTGTTGCAATCCCTGCGCCTAGGTTTATGCCATTTGCCGCCCACGAAACGAATTGAGTAAGCGATAGGAAGTTACCGCACCAGAATCCAAGCACACCAACATTTAGAGCCATTACAACCACTGTGAGTGCCTTAGAGCGTACTTTTATTAGTGTAAGAATTGCGCCGAGTAGAACAACTGCTAGGGCAACGAAGTCTTTGAGTGCGAGTTTCGAAAGTAGGCTATCCTCGACAGCTGCAACATTAGCGCCATATTGAGCGGCACGCTTTACATTCTCGATAACTGCCAGTGAGGACATAGTCGATCCACTAACCGCATCAACGTTATGTGTAGTTACATCGCCTAGCGATATGCCATCCCATAGATCCTTATAGCCAGCCTCTAGAAGTTCGCCAAAGAAGCTCGGTGTTTCGTTATTTTCGAGGAGCTTAACCTCTGTGATAACTCCATCCTTTGAGTGAAGCTCGATAGGTGTGCGACCTGCATAGCCAATCACATCCTTAGCCAGTGACTCCGAGTAAATAACTCTAGTGCCATCCGCGAGGGTCTCTTCGACCATTACATCTTCGACGGCCTCTTTGGGTTGAGGGTTTACTATCTCCTGAGCAGAGGTTCCTAGAACCCTGCCATCTCTACCGATAGCAACTGCTGCTACCATCAGCGCTACGATAAGGAGATTAACTATGTACTTTAATCTTTCCATTAGTACTTATTGTAATGCACCTTTGCTGGGTTCCACTTATCCTTTACAACTGGCTCGCTATCTGGGTAACCGATAACCGCAACACCCATTGTGTGTAGGTGGTCTGGAAGTCCAAGGATTGCATCTACCTTATCGGTTCTGCCGTCCACATTTGGATATACTCCACACCATACTGCTCCAAGACCCATACCGTGAGCCGCAAGTAGCAGGTTCTCCATTGCTGCCGAGCAGTCCTGTGTCCAGTACTCAGGCATTAGTGCCGCCTCTGGATTACCAAGAACAGCTATAACAAGTTGTGATTTAACTGCCATATGTGCACCCTTAATAATTGGAGGGATTTGATCGATAATCTCGCGGTCAGTGATTACTACAAACTCCCAAGGCTGCTTATTACCAGCCGTAGGGGCTGCCATTGCCGCACGTAGAAGTGTCTCTACCTTGTCGCTCTCAACTACCTGTGATGTATAGCTGCGAACGCTGCTACGTGTCATAATCGAGTTGATGATAATCTCAGAGGCATCCACCTCTTCGACAACAGCGGTCTCGGCGCTATTATCTGCATCAAGAATCGTAATCTTAATTGTTAGTACTACTAGGGAGGTTGCAAGTAGTAGGGTTAAAATTTGCCAAATGTTCTTCATTTTTTTTATTATTTTAGGTTATGTTAGGTATCTATATTATGCAATTTAGATACAAAGTTACTCAATAATTTTGAATCTGCTGTGGCTCTAGCCGAAATATACTCTAAATTCACTACCTTTGCCCCTATGTTATATATCCACATACCTATCTGTGCTTCGAAGTGCCACTACTGTTCATTTTACTCAGTTTCACAGCGTGGGGCCTCTACTAAGGAGCTCACCGATGGGCTATGTCAAGAGCTAGAGGAGCGTAGGGCAGAGCACCTAGAGCCACTCCGTACGATATACTTCGGAGGCGGAACTCCATCGGTGCTATCCCTTGAGGAGCTTAGTAGGGTAATTGATGCTATCCACAGGAACTACGATACTACTAATATTCAGGAGTTTACCTTAGAGGCAAATATTGAACACCTAACCGATGAGTACCTCCGTGGCTTAAGAGATTTGGGAGTAGATAGGCTTAGCTTTGGTATACAATCATTCAATGATAAGAGGTTAGAGATGATAGGTCGTAAGCATTCGGCTCAAGACGCTAAAGATGCAGTTGCTAGGGCAGTGGCGGCTGGATTTTCTAATATATCGGTGGATCTAATGTTTGGCTTTGGTGACCTTTCAATAGATGAGTGGCGTGAATCTGTTCGCTGTGCTTTAGAGTTAGGTGTGCAACATATATCGGCATATCAACTATCTATCGAACCCGGGACTCTATTTGCTAGGCGTGGGGTGGAGTGTGCAAGTGATGAAGAGTGCTTTATGCAGTACTTATTACTGTGTGAGGAGCTAAAGCGAGCAGGCTATGAGCACTACGAAATCTCTAATTTTGCACTTAATGGCTACCGGTCAAAGCATAATAGTAGCTATTGGATTGGTCGAAAATACCTAGGAATTGGCCCCTCGGCACACTCCTACGATGGACAAAGGTGTAGAAGTTGGAATATATCCTCACTGAGAGAGTACCTTGGTGGCGTTGAGGCTGAGAGGGAGTATCTAAGCTCAGATGATCTTCATAATGAATTCTTGATGACTCGCCTACGCACCGTTGATGGATTTACTGCCAGTGAGTATAGAGCACGCTTTGGCCGAGAATTTATTGCAGTAGCTGGTGTAGAGAGAAGTGGTGATAGCTTCTTCATCCCCGAAGATAAACTCTTTACCGCTGATGCAATTATCTGTGATTACTTTATCTAGGTAGTATCGAAGAGTCAAGCTAGAGAAATTGTGCGTCCCCGCACACGGGTTCATTTCCTCGCTCCGATTGCGTGGCACGCCTAGTCGAAAGCCCCTCGCACAACCTCTTTTGTTTCGCAGGTGCATACGCACTTTTCAGGCGTGAAAAGATGACTAAATTTTACAGTGCTTCACTGGAAGTTGGTGCAGCCCCATCTCCCTTTAGG
>CAYJFH010000075.1:0-7543 GCA_964369485.1 uncultured Rikenellaceae bacterium
AAAATGGTTGCAGCGTAGCCACAACCATTTTGTTTTTTAATTCCGTGTGTCGGATGCCACCTAGATCTCGCGGCGATTACTTAGTGCGTGGGCAACAGTTAGCGGATCGGCATACTCCAACTCATCACCAAGGCCAATACCTCGTGATATAGTAGATATAGAGACACCACTACCCTCCAACTTCCTAGTGATATAGAACTGCGTTGTCTCGCCCTCAATTGTAGATGGAAGGGCTAGGATAACCTCCCTTACTCCATTCTCGGCAATAACCTCTAGTAGCCTATCTATCTTAAGCTCCGAGGGCGTAATCCCACTCATTGGAGATATAACCCCACCTAGTACATGATATAGGCCGCCATACTGCTCAGTATTCTCAATCGAGAGTAGATCGGCAACCTGCTCTACGATACAGACCACTGTCTTATCACGCTTCGAAGATTGACATATCGGACATATATCACTATCTGAGAGGTTATTACACCTAGAGCAGTGCTTAATATCCCTTCTGAATTGATATATAGCGCCTGCTAATTGATCCGCCTCCTCTACATCCCAGCGAAGTATATTAAGGGCTAGGCGCAGAGCTGTTCTACGACCCACACCCGGCAACTTAGATAGTTCACCCACTACATTTTCAAGCAACTGCGACATTCTTTTTCTGTTATACTATAATTGTCTCTAAAGTAGAGGTGACCACGGCACAACTGCCATAATCACCCCTACGCTCTAATTTACTATATCTATCTAAAGGAGGTAACTCCCCCTCTTTAGATTACTTACCGTGGCACTGTTTGTACTTCTTGCCACTGCCACAAGGGCAAGGTTCATTACGCCCCGTAGCCTTCTCAACCTGAACTGGTGCTGGTCTCTGTCTATCTCCTGCACCTGCATTCATAGCCGCCTCCGATCTTGAGGTCTGCATCTTGCTTACATCTACCTGCTTTGGAGGCTGTGGAGCCGCCTGCTTTGGCGCTTCTTGGCGTTGAGCTACAGGTATAGATGCCTTTAGTAGTGTTGAGATCGAGTCTACATTTATCGCTGAGATCAGATCTTTAAATAGCTTAAATGACTCGAACTTATAGATAAGTAGTGGATCCTTCTGCTCATAAGATGCATTCTGAACCGACTGCTTTAGATCATCCATCTCTCTTAGGTGCTCTTTCCACTTCTCATCGATGGTAAGTAGCATCACAATACGTGAGAATTGGCGCATAATCTCCGCACCATTACTCTCGATAGCCTTCTTAAGGTTAACTGGAATATTAAACCCACGGCGACCATCGGTAATAGGGATAATGATATTTTCGTAGTGTTCGCCCTGCTCCTCGAATACCTTTTCAAGAACTGGCATCGCAACTTTAGCTACGTGCTCGCCCCTTCTTGTAAGTGCCTCACTCATAGAGCTAACGAGTCTCTCGATTAGTTCAGCATCAGTAAGGTCGCTATAGTCCTTCTCAGAGATAGTTGGCTCTACCGAGGTCTCAGAGATAAACTCTAACTTAAAGTCCTCGTAGCTAGCACCTCTTTGATTTTCAACAAAGTGCCCTGCAAACTCTGCCATCATTAGGTTTAGATCCACATCGATTCTCTCGCCGCTAAGTGCGTGGCGACGACGAGTGTAGATAACCTCACGCTGAGAGTTCATAACGTCATCATATTCAAGTAGGCGCTTACGCATACCGAAGTTATTCTCCTCGACCTTCTTCTGTGCACGCTCAATTGCCTTTGTCATCATACCAGCTTGGATGCTCTCACCCTCCTTGATACCCATAGTATCCATAAGTCGAGAGATACGCTCCGAGCCGAATAGGCGCATTAGATCATCTTCGAGCGATACGAAGAATTGCGAGCTACCCGGGTCTCCCTGACGACCAGCACGACCACGTAGCTGTCTATCGACACGTCTACTCTCGTGACGCTCAGTACCTACAATTGCAAGACCGCCTGCAGCCTTAACCTCTGCCGATAGCTTAATGTCGGTACCACGACCCGCCATATTCGTAGCGATAGTCACCTGCCCCGGACGGCCAGCCTCGGCAACGATATTCGCCTCGCTCTGGTGCTGCTTAGCGTTAAGTACGTTGTGCTTAATACCGCGAAGTTTAAGCATCTTGCTTAGAAGCTCTGAGATCTCAACCGAGGTAGTACCAATAAGTACTGGACGACCCTCGTCTACCATCTTCTTAGCCTCTTCGATAACTGCAGCGTACTTCTCACGCTTGGTCTTATAGATAATATCTTGACGGTCCTTTCTTGCAATCGATCTATTAGTAGGGATTACAATCACGTCAAGTTTATAGATGTTCCAAAGCTCCGATGATTCAGTCTCAGCAGTACCTGTCATACCCGCTAGCTTATGGTACATTCTAAAGTAGTTCTGAAGGGTAACCGTTGCAAAGGTTTGGGTTGCTGCCTCAACCTTAACGTTCTCCTTAGCCTCAATCGCTTGGTGTAGTCCATCAGAGTAGCGACGACCATCTAGCACACGGCCAGTCTGCTCATCTACGATCTTAATCTTACCATCTACGATATACTCCACATCCTTCTCGAACATAGCGTATGCCTTCAGTAGTTGGTTTACGGTGTGTACTCTCTCGCTCTTCACTGCATACTCAGCAAGAAGTGTATCCTTAATCTCGGTGCGCTCCTCCTTGCTCTTATCCGATTTTTCTAGCTTTGCGATCTCCTCGCCAATATCAGGAAGGACAAAGAAGTTCTTATCTGAGCTTCTACCTGCTAGCGATTCGTGACCCTTATCAGTAAGCTCAATAGAGTTTAGCTTTTCAGTGATTACGAAGTATAGCTCATCGGTGATCTCACCCATACGCTTCGAGTTATTCTCCATATAGGTATTCTCGGTCTTCATCATAAGGGTACGCATACCATCTTCCGATAGGAACTTGATAAGTGGTTTGCTCTTAGGCAGACCCTTGTGCGCACGATATAGAAGAATACCACCCTTCTCAGTATCGCCTGCTGCGATTAACTTCTTAGCCTCGGCTAGGAGTTGAGTACATAGTGTTCGTTGGTGGTTATATAGGCTCTCGACCATAGGTTTATACTCCTCGAAGAGTTGATCCTCGCCCTTTGGCACTGGACCCGAGATAATCAGTGGAGTACGAGCATCGTCAATAAGTACCGAGTCGACCTCATCGACAATTGCGAAGTGGTGCGGACGCTGTACTAGGTCATCGATCGATGTTGACATATTGTCACGAAGGTAGTCAAAGCCGAACTCATTATTGGTACCAAATGTAATATCTGCTTTGTAGGCATCTCTACGCTCCTTCGATCCCGGACGGTGCTTGTCAATACAGTCAACCGTTAGGCCGTGGAATTGGTATAGTGGCCCCATCCACTCCGAGTCACGTTTAGATAGGTAGTCATTCACCGTTACGATATGGACACCCTTACCTGCAAGTGCATTAAGGAATACTGGGAGTGTAGCCACAAGGGTCTTACCCTCACCCGTTGCCATCTCCGCTACATTACCCTTATGTAGGGCAACACCACCAAATAGCTGAACGTCGTAGTGAACCATATCCCACTTAATAACGTTACCTCCAGCAGTCCACTCTGTGGTATATACTGCTTTGTTGCCCTCGATATTCACGAAGTCACGCTTTGCAGCTAGCTCTCTATCCGCATCAGTAGCCTCTACCTCTAGCCTCTCATTTTGAGCAAAGCGGCGAGCTGTATCCTTAACAATTGCAAATACCTCTGGAAGGATCTCGATTAGCACCTCTTCGATCTTCTCATTTACATCCTTTTTGAGCTTATCCTTCTGTGTTGCGATCTTCTCCTTCTGCTCCACTGAGATATCGCTACTCTCCATCTGAGCGGTACACTGCTCGATCTCTGCCTCAATAGGTGCAATTGCATCTGCAATCTTAGCACGAAGTGCAGTGATCCTTGCGCGTAGTTCGTCGTGGCTTAGTGACTCTAGTGTTGGATATATCTCTAGTATCGAATTTACGTATGGTTCTATCTCTTTGCGGTCCTTATCTGCTTTACTGCCGAAGAACAACTTTAGTACTGATTGTATTAGTGACATTATATCTTGATTATGTGTTTTAAAACTCTGCTATTATATTTAGAGGTCAAAGATAGTAAAATTTTCACAAACTGTGTGTACCTTAATATACACTGTTGTAAAACTCAGTATCAATAGCCCACTGGTAGTTGTCGGTATATATCTTAACGGTCTCTGGCTCAGATGCTCTTGGAATATATATCGAGAGGCCACTATGTACATTTACCTCTATCTCTCCATTACCATCCCCGCGGAAGAGCCAATCGGTTGCCGCCTCATAGATAACTGCATTACGGAGTGCTAGAAGAAACGCCTCTGATGCCACAGTACCGTAGCTCCTAACCACCATATCTTCGACATCCCACATTAGGTCTCTAAAGTCCGAGGTGCTGCCAAGATACCTGCCATACTGCTGCTCGGCAGTTGGCTGCACAGCACTCCCTAGGGTTAGTTCTCTAAATGCTGCTGCTACGGCATCCATCTTCGACAGTTCAGTCACTGAGACTGTAGCACTACGCATCGTTACACTCTGCTGAGTTCGATAGTAGTTATAGTACTCCTTAGCAATTCCCTCAACATCGACCTTTAGTAGCTCATCCATACCATCCCTATATGGATAGCCATTTGCAAGGACCTCTGCAGCCGATGCAATAAGATACTTCGCGCTACTACGTATCTCATATGCCACCTCAATACTTGCCATATGGCAGGCATCGAAGTAGATATACTCAAATTTTATATCTGTTGGTAGAGCTCTGACTAGGTCATAGATCTCCATCTGCTCGGAGTGGGTATATACATCACCAAATGTGCGATCTACTCCGCTATTTGGGGCTGGAGGTGCACTAGCTGGGTGCATACCCTGAGGTAGCCATCCCGTTGCGTGCGACCAAAATATAATCGAGTACCTCTCAGTTGGCGAGTACTCCCTACAGTCTGCTATTACCTGGCTTAGAGTAGCGGGCAACATCGGGTTATGGTCATCACCATAGTCCTTAATCACTGTACTATTGATCTGGTAAGCAGATTCACTCTGCGAATCATTAGTTAGCTCCAAGAGTTGATTCTTTCCACTAGGTTGGTCATAGTATATAAGTACTCTAGTCCCTAGATTGTCGTTATAGGCTGCCTCCATCGAGTTGATATTATCCACAGCGTACCCACTAAGGTTGTTATCGGCAGCCATATATACAATCAGTGTATGGGTTATAGGCAGTACAGGCTCTGGCTCTGGCGCTGACTTTCCGTTACACCCTGCCACCAACAGCAGCGGCATAATATAGTTAAATATCCTCTTCATTATCTGTATTTTGTTGTTTCTTGTTCCTCCTCCATCATCTTACAGTAGCTATAGTACCTCTCAGGTGCAATCTCTCCACTCTCTACCGCATCTCTTACGGCACACTTCGGCTCGTGGGTGTGGGTGCAGTTATAGAAGGCACATCCCGAGGAGTGGGCCATTATCTCTTTAAAGTAGTGATAGAGCTCTGACTTCTCGACATCGACAATACCAAAGCCCTTAACTCCCGGAGTGTCAATTAGTAGTGCCCCACTCTCTAACGTAAAGATCTCAGAGAATGTTGTAGTGTGCTTACCCTTCTTATGGTACATAGATATCTCGCCAGTCTTCGCCTGAAGAGTTGGGTCTATGGCATTTAGCAGCGATGACTTCCCAACGCCCGAATTACCACTAAAGAGTATAGTCTTATTTCCAATATCTGCTCTCAACTCCTCAATACCCTCGCCCGCAATTGCAGAGGTTAGAAATATCTCATAGCCAGCCCTCTGGTATATATCCAAAAACTCCTCAGATGGTGGTGCAATATCAACTTTATTGACTACGAGTTTCGCCTCAAGACCAAATGCCTCGGCAGAGACTAGTACCCTATCAATAAACTCTAACGAAGTGGCTGGGTGCATCAGCGATATAACAATATATAGTGTGTCGATATTCGCAGCGATAATATGCTTTTGGCGTGAAAGGTTCGTCGCCTTTCTCACTAGGTAGTTCTTCCTGCTCTCCACAGAGTCAATAACCCACTCCCCTTCGGTATTCTGCACACACTCAACAATATCGCCCACGACAACAGGGGCGGTCGAACTCGAACCGCTAAGTCGCAATGAACCACGCAGTCTCGCCCTTTGGGTATCGCTACGGTGGTTATCTGCCTCGATAATGGAGTACCAACTCCCTGTGCTCTTTGTAACTAGAAATCTCATAACCCCACAAAGATACGCTTTTACGTACTCTATTACAAATTTTTTTTATCTGAAATGTTTGTGAATCAATAATATTTGATTACCTTTGCAGTCCCTAATTCGTTAGGGAGTAATTTATAAATAACAAATTTTCAAAAGAGTATGAACACTTACGAAACCGTTTTCATTGCCTCTCCACTTCTAGCAGAAGCTGCTCTTAGTGAGTTGCAGAGCAAATTCCAAGGCCTATTGGCTGAGAGCGGCGCTACCGTAGAACACACCGAAGCGTGGGGTCTACGCAAGCTCGCTTATCCAATTGCTAAAAAATCAACTGGTTACTACTTCCTTCTTCAATTCTCATCAGAGGATGGCAAGATTATCGAGAAGCTAGAGACTGCTTACCGTCGTGACGAGAGAGTTATCCGTTTCCTTACTTTCCGCCTAGACAAGCACGCTATCGAGTATGCTGCAAAGCGTCGCGAAAAGATGAATAACAACAACTAATCAGTAAAGAGACAATGGCAATTCAACAAAATAACGCAGGCGGCGAAGTACGCTACCTGAATCCAATCCAAGTGGATGTTAAGAAGAAAAAATACTGTCGCTTCAAAAAGAGCGGTATCAAGTATATCGACTACAAGGATCCTGAGTTCCTTAAGAAGTTCCTAAATGAGCAAGGTAAGATCCTTCCTCGTCGTCTGACTGGTACTTCTCAAAAGTTCCAAAAGAAAGTGGCTCAAGCTGTTAAGCGTGCTCGCCACCTAGCTATTCTTCCGTTCGTAACGGACCTTATGAAATAGATTAAAACGTATACAAGAGATGGAAATCATACTAAAAGCAGATGTCGAGAACCTCGGCTACAAAGATCAAATCGTTAGCGTAAAACCGGGTTTTGCGAACAACTACCTTATTCCACAAGGTCTTGCAACTAGCGCAACAGCTTCAGCTAAGAAGGCTCACGCAGAAGTTCTTAGACAACGTGCACACAAAGAGGCGAAGATGATCAGCGACGCACAAATCATTGCAGACAAACTAACTGCACTTAGCGTTGCAATCACAGTTAAGGCTAACCCAACTGGTAAAATCTTCGGTACAGTTACTACTACTGATATCGCTGAGGCTATCACAGCTAAGGGTGTTGAAGTTGACAAACGCAACATCAAAGTTGCTCCAGTTAAAGAGGTTGGTACACACGTAGCAACTATCAGAGTTTACAAAGAAGTTACTGCAGATGTTAACATCGAGGTAGTTTCAGAAGATGTAAAGGCTCAAGCTGAAACAACAGAAGCGTAATTTACTGCTCTACTTTTA
>CAYJFH010000075.1:7643-9373 GCA_964369485.1 uncultured Rikenellaceae bacterium
TGCGAAAAGAACACTGTTCCAACTTACCTAGAGAATGAAGTCGTCACAATCAATGCCTATAACACAAGCGCTGGCAAGACACGAATTGCAGGCACTAATCTATATATTGGCTCCGCAAATGTATTTGTCGCCGACAACTCTATAGTGCTCTATCCTTGCGGTAGGACAAATGGCATTGCGCAATATACCCCAACTGCAACAGATCCACTTAAACTCACAAGAGAGTGCGATGTAATGGCTGGTGAGCAGTACCATATCTACAACTATGCATTAATAAAGCACTTTCCATCAGGGAAATTAGCCTATTCGGTTAACTCACTCTACAGAAGACTATATGTCGAGTCATATATCAACACGGGGGAAGTTACCACTGGCGCAGTGATTCAATACACAACCTTAAACATTCCCGATAATGGCCTGCTACCAAATGGTACTATTGTAGGCTCTCTTATGGCGCCAGGCAGCAAATTTGAGATGACTATTCCTGATGATGTAGAACTCTACACACCGAATAGTTATCTAGGTATCTCGTATGTAAATGGACACCTAACGATAACTGCGCCAACAGCAGTAGATTATAGCTTCACAGACGTATACAAATTCTTACTTAGAAAGGGCAGTAGCTACACTGAGCTACAGATTCAAGTAAATATCACTATCTAATTAGATATAGCGACCATACAGGAGTTAGCTAAGGAATATATTTTTTCCTTAGCTAACTTTTTTTTACCTTTGGGCGGAAGATTAAAAATAAGAAAAGAGCAATGGCAACAAGTAGAGCAAAGAGAGTTCAGATTCGTATACTTACAGCAATTATCCTACTTGGATTAACTGTACTAACTGTTATAAGCTATATATCTGTGAGTTCAGTGGCAGATATGCGAGTGATATATAGCAAAGTATATGATGCAAAGGACTACGATATACCACAACCCGACACCCTAGAGCTACAGACCGAGGATGGTCTAAAGATAGAGGTGTTAGAGATTCGCCACCCTGAGGCTAAGGGGTCGATTATCTGTCTCACGGGACAGGTGGGCCCTAGTGTAACGGCATTCTATGGCCACGCTGAGGTGCTATTTGAGCAGGGCTACTCTATCTACCTCCCTGAGCTCCGTGCGCACGGTAACTCTGAGGGCGAGGTTATTGGCTTTGGATTTACGGAGTATATGGATGTAGCGGCAATTACTAACTATATCGCTGAGCACTCACACGGTGACGATCTCCCAATTATAGTTATTGGGCACTCAATGGGCGGAGCAGTTGCACTAAACTCAATGTCCAAGAATGACGATATCGACGGTGTAGTGGCAATGTCTACATACTCATCGGTAGCCGATATGTTCGTTGAGCAGGCATCCCATAATATGCCGAGCTATATTGCTGAGGTAGCATCTCCAATAGTGCAGATAATATGTTGGATAAAGTATGGCGAGAACCCTTGGGATCTAAGCCCTAAGAACTCGATAAAGAACACACATCGCCGTAAGGTGCTACTGATGCACAACAATAACGACCCCGAGGTTTCACTTATAAACCTATCGAGAAATATGCAGGGTGCGGCTAGCTACGTTGAGATCTTCACCCGTGAGGATTCTACGCACACAGTAGCTAGAGACTTTTTGCATCCGATAAATGATGTGGAGTATAGCCAGCGCCTCATAGACTTCGTAAACTCAGTAACCACTGACCACATAGCTAAGTAGGGTAAGTGAAAAGACTATAGCAAT
>CAYJFH010000076.1:0-9336 GCA_964369485.1 uncultured Rikenellaceae bacterium
GCATTACCAAGCGACTTGCCCATCTTCTGCCCCGCAAGGGTAATCATATTATTATGGAGCCAATACCTAGCTGGGCTATGGCCATAGGCTGCTGTAGACTGTGCAATCTCACACTCGTGGTGCGGAAATAGTAGGTCCATACCACCACCGTGGATATCGAACTCCTCGCCTAGGTACTTTCTACTCATTGCCGAACACTCAGCGTGCCAACCCGGGAATCCCTCGCCCCACGGTGAATTCCAACGCATAATATGGCTAGGAGATGCCGCCTTCCACAGCGCAAAGTCCGCAGAAAAGTTCTTTTCACTCTGAGAGTCTAGCTCACGAGTTCCAGTTACTATATCCTCGATATTACGTCCAGATAGCTCGCCATAGTTATGCTCTGAGGCATACTTCTTGACATCGAAGTATATCGATCCGTTCTTTTCATATGCAAGCCCCTTTGAGATAATCTCTTGGGTAAGTTCAATCTGCTCGATAATATGGCCAGATGCCTGAGGTTCAATCGATGGCGGAAGACAACCAAGGGCTGCCATCTGCGAGCGGTATGAGTTTGTATAGTGTTGGGCTACCTCCATAGGCTCTAGTTTTTCAAGTCTAGCCTGCTTTGCTAGCTTATCCTCACCACTATCTGCATCATTTTCGAGGTGACCCACATCGGTAATATTACGGACATAACGCACCTTATATTCGCTACCACGTAGTAGGCGGAAGAGTATATCGAAGCTAATTGCCGAACGTGCGTGGCCTAGGTGACCCTCGCCATAGACCGTTGGCCCACATACATACATCCCAACAATATCGGGGTGAATAGGAGTAAACTTCTCCTTTTTGCGACTCAGTGAATTATGTAAAAAGATATCTGCTTTCATTGTATAGAATGGAAAAATAACGTAAATTTGTTCACAAATATAGCACTTTTTTTGCATTAAAACTATGTATAGAGACCTATCAAAGTATATTGAGCTACTCGATAGCTCAGGTGAGCTACAGCGAGTGGCTACAAGAGTTAACCCAGAGCTGGAGATCCCCGAGATCGTCGATAGAGTAAGTAAAGAGCCCGAGGGAGGCTCAGCTATACTCTTCGAGGATAGTGGCACGGAGTTTCCAGTGCTATGTAATATGATGGGTAGCGAGCGAAGAATGGCGCTATCGCTTGGCCTTGACAACCTCGATGAGCTGCCCGAGCGTGTCGGAAAGTTACTATCACTTATCAAGACTCCACGCACCACCCTTAGCCAAAAGTTAGCAATACTTCCCGTTCTGGGTAGCGCTAGCCGCTGGTTCCCAAAGCGAAAGAGGGGAAGGGGTAAGTGCCAAGAGGTGATATATCAAGGCGATAGTGTAGATCTGGGAATCCTACCGATCCTGCGCACTTGGCCACACGATGGCGGAAGGTTTATCACACTACCACTAGTTGCCACTGTCGACCTAGAGAGTGGAGCGAAGAACCTAGGAATGTACCGTATGCAGATATTCGATAGTAAAACTACGGGTATGCACTGGCAGATAAATAAGACTGGAGCTAGGCACTATGAACAGTATAGAAAGGCTGGGCAGCGAATGCCTGTGACCGTATGCCTCGGGGGTGACCCTGCATATACCTATGCCGCTACTGCCCCACTTCCTGACGGCATAGATGAGTATATCCTAGCTGGATTCCTGCGCAAAAAGCCCGTAAAGCTCGTGAAGTGTATCACCAACTCACTGGAGGTTCCCTCAGACTGTGATATTATAATCGAGGGCTATATTGACCCTAGCGAGGATAAGGTAGTAGAGGGGCCATTTGGCGACCACACTGGCTTCTACTCCCTAGAGGATCTATACCCGCGTATGCACGTAACGGCAATAACTCACCGCCGTGGTGCTATATACCCTGCAACGCTTGTTGGGGTGCCACCTATGGAGGATAGATATATTGCTCTGGCGAGCGAAAAGCTATTCGAGGGGCCTATTAAGGCTCTTATCGCCCCTGAGATCACCTCTATGTGGATGCCGTGGCAGGGAGTTGCCCACAATATGGCAGTAGTTACTATCGAGAAGAGCTACGAGGGACAAGGCATCAAAGTAGCCTCAGCACTATGGGGAGCAGGGCAGATGAGCGTATGTAAGGTCGTTTGGATAGCAACTGAGAACCCTAGCGAGGAGCAGATAAAGAGGTGGATGTTAGGCAAGGAGGAGTTCAGAGCCGAGGTATTCTTCTCTGAAGGGGTTACCGATGTACTAGACCACGCTTCGGAGAGGGTCGGGCGCAGTGGCAAGATCTGCATAGACACCACATCACAGAGCGCAGAGACCATCAAGATCACCCCTACATTCGACCAAAATATCGAGGAGCTAAATGACGACGAGAAGCTATGGATTCTACTAGGTAATATAGACCCTACTAGAGATATTAGACTTCAAGAAGGCACTCTAACCATAGATGCAAGGAGTAAGACCCTACAGAATAGAGACTTTCCTAACTTCGCCACTATGGATCTCGAGACAATTGAGATGGTCGATAGCCGTTGGCAAGAGTATGGCCTAGGGGCAAAGATTGAATCTCCATCGAGGAGGTACCACAAATTTATTAGAGGTAATGGAGCAAAACACTAATTTTCAGAGACGTAAGACCACTACGGTAAGGATTGGCGATGTGGTAATTGGGGGAGGAGCCCAAATATCGGTTCAGAGTATGACCACCGCCTCAACATCTAAGACCGAGGAGGTAGTAGCCCAAATTATTCGTATTGCAGAGGCTGGTGGCGAGATTGTACGCCTTACAGCTCCTTCAGTTCGTGATGCCGAGAACCTCAAAGATATAAAGGCATTGCTACTTGAGCAAGGGTGTAACGTTCCGCTTGTGGCAGACGTGCACTTTAACGCTAAGATTGCACTAGTGGCAGCACAGTATGTCGAAAAGGTGCGCATAAACCCCGGCAACTGGGGCGATAGAGCACTATTTAGAGAGCTGATCGCTATCTGTAAGGAGCGTGGTGTAGCAATTAGAATCGGTGTAAACCACGGCTCGCTATCACCTGAGATCGTAGAGAAGTATGGCGACACACCCCAGGGTATGGTCCAAAGTGCTATGGAGTTCCTTAGAATCGCCAAGGAGGAGGAGTTCGATCAGGTAGTAGTGTCATTCAAGTCCAGCAATACACGCACAATGGTAGCGGCATATAGATTAGGTGTCCAAGCGATGGATAGCGAGGGACTCACTGCCCCACTCCACCTTGGAGTTACCGAGGCGGGCGAGGGAATTGAGGGTAGAATAAAGTCGGCAGTTGGTATCGGCGCACTGCTACTCGATGGCATTGGCGACACTATTAGAGTTTCACTTACCGAAGAGCCTGAAAATGAGATACCAGCAGCCCTTCAGATACTCCAAGCTAGCAGGGCTAGGATCTCAAATACCGAAATAGTTTCGTGTCCGGGATGCGGACGTACACTTTTTGATCTACAAGGCACAACAAAAGCAGTTAAAGAGCGTTTTAAAGGTAGAAAAGGGCTAAAGATTGCTGTGATGGGGTGTATAGTCAATGGGCCGGGTGAAATGGGAGATGCGGATTACGGCTATGTTGGTGCGAGTAGTGGACGGGTAAACCTCTATAAGCACGGGGAGGTTGTTGAAAAGGACGTAGCGCAGGATGAAGCACTCGATAGGCTCGAAACGATTATAAAGTTAGGTGAAGTGTAGCGACTTTAGCCCATCTTTTTAAACTAGAGATGATTGGTTCTAAAGAGGGTGACTAAAATAATAGTCATCCTCTTCAATAATTAAGAGATAACAATATGACAAAAATTCTTTGGGTAGACGACGAAATCGAACTACTAAAACCACACATACTATTCCTTAAAGATAAGGGCTACGATGTTATTACTGCCAATAATGGATACGACGCAATTGATATTGCAGGCGAGGAGATTCTCGACCTAGTAATCCTAGACGAGATGATGCCCGGGCTCACTGGCCTTGAAACCCTACCTAAACTTAAGGACGTTGCTCCGACAGTCCCAGTGGTGATGGTCACTAAGAGCGAGGAGGAGGATATTATGAATCGTGCCGTAGGTAGTAAGATTGCGGACTATATAATCAAGCCCGTAAACCCTATGCAGGTGCTACTCTCGATTAAGAAGAATGTACACCGCGAAGAGCTTGTAGCGCAACAATCTACCGAGGACTACCGCGCAGAGTTTGGCAAGATTTCAGCCTCGATATCAATGGCATCTGGCTTTGAGGATTGGATCGCAATATATAAGAAACTCGTTAATTGGGAGATGGAGCTATCGCAGAGTAGCGACCGTGGAGTTATCGAGATCCTCCAATACCAAAAGAGCGAGGCGGATAATGAATTTGCTAAGTTTATAAAGCGTAACTACGAAGATTGGTTCGATGAGAGAGGAGGCGATAATAAGCCTATGTTCTCTCACAACCTTATGCGCAACGCAGTATTTGGCGAGCTAGATAAGGGGCAGAAGACGCTGTTTCTACTTATCGATAACTTCCGCTATGATCAGTGGTTGATGGTAAGAGATATGGTGGCATCGCACTATAATATCACCAACGAGGACTTCTACTGCGCTATACTTCCGACCGCTACACAATATGCACGTAACGCCATCTTTGCAGGTCTCACACCGCTATCTATCAGCAAACTATACCCTGAGCAGTGGTTGAATGATAACGAAGAGGGGGGCAAGAACCTACACGAAGAGGACTTTCTACGTAAATTAATGGGCAAGAGTGGAAGAAACGAAAAGCTCAGCTTCGATAAGATCATACGCCCAGAGGCTGGCAAGAAGCTAATGGATAACCTCAGCAAGGTCTATAATGCCGACTTCTCTGTAATTATCTATAACTTCCTAGATATACTATCGCACGCTCGTACCGAGACCGATATTATTCGTGAAATTGCCGACGATGAGGCTGCATTCCGCTCCCTTACTCGCTCATGGTTTGAACATAGTGAACTGCTAGAGATTATACGCAAGGTTAGCGAAAAGGGCATTAAACTTATTATCACCTCGGACCACGGTACACGTAAGGTCGACAACCCAGTAAAGGTAGTCGGAGATAGAGAGACCTCCACAAACCTAAGGTATAAGACTGGAAAATCCCTTGCCTATGACCCTAAGGAGCTATACACGATAAAGAACCCTGCTAAGGTGGGACTACCATCTAGTAACCTAAGCTCGGAGTATATCTTTACCACAAATGGCGACTTCCTAGTATATCCAAATAACTACAACCACTTTGTGCGCTACTACAAAAACACATTCCAGCACGGTGGTATATCGATGGAAGAGATGATTATTCCGTATATCGTCCTTGAGCCTAAATAGGCAGTAGTCAAGCTAGATAACTTATATAGACATCCGGTGTACCCCTGTGCACCGGATGTTTTTATTATAGATAGTCAGAGAGGCACGCCTCAGTCGAGCTCTATCGTATTGCTCTAACTATGTTTACGAAACAAAAAGTAGGGGTAGATCCACCACTGGATCTACCCCTACTAAACAATCTTTTCGATCTACTATTTAATAGTCATCTCGTCGATTAGGCGCTGAGCACCTGCGAACTTATCGATGATAAATAGTACGTAACGGATATCCATAGAGATTGTGCGCTGTACATTTGGTTCAAATGCAACGTCACCACTCATCGCCTCCCAGTTACCGTCGAATGCAAGGCCTACAAGTTCGCCTCTGCCATTAAGTACTGGTGAACCTGAGTTACCACCCGTAATGTCATTATCCGAGATAAAGCAAGTAACGATATCGTCTTTGCCCCAACGACCGAAGTCCTTAGCCTCGTAAAGCTCACGAAGTTTAGCTGGAACAACGAACTCTGGATCGTTTGGATCTTCTTTTGCCATCACACCACTAAGTGTAGTGTAGTAGTCATAATCAACTGCATCAGCTGCTTTGTAAGGAAGTACATTACCATATGTCATACGGATAGTGAAGTTAGCATCTGGATACATATTCTTCTTACCCTTGTTCATCTCAAGTAGACCTGCTAGGTACTTTCTGTGACCCTCGGCAAACTTGCTCTCGCTAGCGTCAAGTACGTCGTAAGCCTCATAGATAGGAGCTAGAAGAGATACCGCATTTTGGTAAGTTGCATCCTCTTTTAGTAGGTTAAGATCGCCCTCAACAGCTGCTGCAAAACGCTCTTCGTTAGTATAAGGAGTTACATCGAAGTTCTCCTCGAAGTTCCCTCCGAATGAGAAGTTAAGGAATGAAGGTACCTTATCCTGTGGAAGTGAGTCTGCCATAATCTTAAACATCACAAGGCTAGCCTTCTTATCTGTTGGAGCGTTGTAGTCCTTGAAGTAGTCAGCAGCAGCACCCTTAAGGTACTCTCTCTTCTGCTCGTCGCTTAGTTCGCTATCTAGGATGCTACGAACTGTAAGTGCAAATCTGTATGACTCGATACCCGAGATAGACTCTTGGATAACTTGTGCGATTCTATCAGCTGCGATACCTTCGGCTACTGACTCCTCGATTAGTTGAAGAGCATCACCATACTTCTCTACGCGCTCTGGGCTCTCATTCACCCAAGCCATAAACTTATCTTGGTCAGCTTGTTTTGTGCCCTTAACGTCAAGACGCTTTAGACCACGGCTCATACCGATTGAGTTCTTCCAGTAGTTCGAAGAACCTGCATACTTGTTAGCGTACTTAATGCGTACTGCATCAGATGCCATCATATCTGCCCACCATACCTTCTGCTTTTCGCCACGCATGTAGATACGGATTGGGTTCTCTTGGTGAAGGAGTTTCTCAACCTCCCAAGTTGTCATATAGCGGTTAGTGCTACCCGGGAAGCCCATAATCATTGTGTAGTCACCTGCCTTAACACCCTTAGTAGAGATAGTTAGGTGGCGTGGAGCTTTGTAAGGTACATTCTCAGCGCTGTAGTTTGCAGTAGATTTACCCTCTGGAGTTGAGTAGATACGGAACATAGAGAAGTCACCAGTGTGGCGTGGCCACATCCAGTTATCTTGCTCACCACCGAACTTACCAATAGAGCTAGGAGGTGTACCAACTAGGCGCACATCACCGAATCTCTCGTAGGTAAACATAAGGTATTGGTTGCCTCCGAACATAGGAACAACTCTAACGCTGATGTTATCCTCAGGTCTGTTATTCTCATTAGAGAGCATCTCAACGACCTCACCGATCTTTGCGCTACGCTCCTCTTGGCTCATATCCTCAGTAACACCAGCTAGTACCTTAGAGGTTACATCCTCGATACCACGCACGAATGTAACGGCTAGACCCGGTGATGGGATCTCCTGCTCATAGTTAGCAGCCCAGAATCCATCCTTTAGGTAGTCGTGCTCAACTGAAGAGTGCTCTTGGATAGTACCATAACCACAGTGGTGGTTCGTAAGTAGTAGACCCTCAGGGGAGATAACCTCGCCAGTACATCCACCACCAAAGATTACAATAGCATCCTTAAGTGAGCTCTTGTTGATAGAGTAGATATCCTCTGGCGACAGCTTAAAGCCTGCCTTACGCATATCCTTAATGTTCTTGTTTAGGAATGGTAGGAGCCACATTCCTTCGTCCGCAAGCGCTGATGCTGGGGTAAGCAGCAGAAAGCTCATGGCAGCAATTAGTAGTTTTTTCATTTTAATGTTATTTAGGTTTTAGTGTTTGCTACTTGCAAATTTAATAATTATCTTTGTCTTTTCAAATAATAATTATCATTGAAAACATGAAAATCGAAAGACCACTAAATATCCTCCTTTTAGGTAGTGGAGGCAGGGAGTGTGCATTTGCCTCTAAGATGGCTCAAAGCGCGCACTTAGGAAAGCTATTTATCGCTCCGGGAAACGCAGGCACAGGCGCGTATGGCGAGAATGTAGCGCTAAATCCTAATGATTTTGAGCAAGTTGCTGACTTTGCTATAAATAACAGTGTGGATATGGTGGTAGTTGGACCTGAAGAGCCGCTAGTACGTGGTATCCGCGACTACTTCCTATCAAATGACACTATAAAGCATATCCCAGTTCTAGGTCCATCTAAGCACGCAGCGCAGATGGAGGGTAGCAAGAGCTTCTCGAAGGACTTTATGGCAAAGTACGAAGTTCCAACGGCTAAGTACCTAGAGGTAACTAAAGATAACCTAGAGGCTGGTGCAGAGTTCCTTGACACGCTATCTAGTCCATACGTGCTAAAGGCAGACGGACTTGCAGCAGGTAAGGGTGTGCTTATTATCGATTCAGTAGAGGAGGCAAAGAGCGAACTTAGTGAGATGATCCTATCTAAGAAGTTTGGCGAGGCATCGGCAAAGGTCGTTATCGAGGAGTACCTAAGCGGTATCGAGTGCTCTGTATTCGTAGCAACTGACGGTAAGAGCTATAAGATTCTACCAGAGGCTAAAGACTACAAGCGTATCGGCGAGGGCGATACAGGCCTTAACACAGGTGGTATGGGTGCAGTTTCGCCAGTTCCATTCGCAGATGCTGAGTTTATGGCAAAGGTTAAGGAGCGCATCGTAGAGCCAACGGTTCGCGGTATCGCAGCCGAGGGGCTAGACTACTGCGGATTTATCTTTATCGGTCTAATGAACTGTGGCGGTGATCCATATGTAATTGAATATAACGTTAGAATGGGCGACCCTGAGACTGAAGTTGTGCTACCACGTATCAGTTCAGATATTATCGAGCTATTCGTAGGTATCGTATCTGGCACTATCGACGAGGTTGAACTTACCATCGCAGATGAAGTAGCAGTTACAGTTGTATGTACAGCAGGCGGCTACCCGGGCGACTATAACAAGGGTGATGAAATTAGCGGACTTTCTACTGAAAATCAAAGCACTATCTTCCATGCAGGCACAGCGCTTGAGGGCGGTAAAGTCGTAACAAATGGCGGTAGAGTTCTAGCAGTTACCTCTAAGGGACAAACCATCGAAGAGGCAGTCGCTAAGTCATACCAGACTATCTCTAATCTATGCTTTGAGGGCATCTACTTCCGCCGTGATATAGGTAAAGACCTTATGTAGAGCTATACCCGTGGGAGTGGCACTATAGATTTTTTAAAGAAAATTTATATTTTTTTTGAAAAACATTTTGTAATTTCAGAAAAACTCTATATATTTGCCGTCCCGTAAGGGGGAATTATTGACCTATGGTGTAATGGTAACACATCTGATTTTGGTTCAGGTATTCTAGGTTCGAGTCCTGGTAGGTCAACAGAAAGAGGAGCAGCAGTGCTCCTCTTTTTTTGTGCGGTGCAGTTCAGTGCGTCCCCGCATACTTTGTGTTTTTATTATGGGGAGCCAAGCTAGAGAGATGCAGAGGAGCCAAGCTAGAGAAATTATATGGGGTGCGACGA
>CAYJFH010000077.1:0-6797 GCA_964369485.1 uncultured Rikenellaceae bacterium
AAAGAGATGCAAACAAAAAGGTAGTAATTGATGAGTTAGAGACAAGAGTTGTCTATAGAGTGCGTTTTGCAGTGGATAGAGCTGCGAAGAACTCTCTATATGACAACCAACACTTAGATATTGGCTCAAACTTTCGTCGCTACTATAGCTACTTTGCTGATGATATAGATTCAGTAAGGCATAAGGTTCGTAGTGGTGTTTTGCCGTCAAGGGGAGGTGTATACGACCCTTATCAGAACCTTGAGGATAATGAATTTGGAGTCTATGAAGAGGTATTTTTGGACTATCCAAATAGTGGAGCTATAAGTGTTATCAATAGATATAGCCATAAGTCGTATATCTACAGCGAAGATACTCCAAAGTTTGAGTGGAGCTTAGGTGGTGGAAGTCGTGAGATTTTGGGATATAGTTGCCTTAGCGCCACCACGCACTTTAGAGGGCGAGATTACACTGTTTGGTTTACCACCGATATTCCTTTAAGTTATGGACCTTGGAAGTTCTCAGGACTGCCGGGCTTGATCCTGCGAGCGGAGGATAGCGAGGGGTTATTTGAGTGGGAGGCTATCGGCATTGAACGCCCCGAGGACGCAAAGTTATATTGGTACGATATAGAGCTTACGAAGTGTAAGCGAAAAGATGTCCTCAGACTAAATGACCTGCGATGGAAAGATCCAATGATGCTACTTCTAAGCAATGGAATGTTAAGTGTTGAGTTTACAGTTGTCGATGCTAACACGGGTAAGGAGCGAACTATGAGCGCAGGAGAGTTCTCTTGGCCCGAGATTCCACAATTAGAGTTAGAGTAAATTAGAAATACACCCACCCACTATGAAACTACTATTTACCCTTTTGCTTGGTCTTATAGCAACTGCTAGCCACGCACAGCTAAAGATATCGGGAACGGTAAGTGATGCCGTGAGCGGTAGAACCATTGAGTATGCCAATGTTATTGTGCAACCAACCGATCTTAGCGGTATGTACACCTATGCAATGACCGATACCAAGGGATTTTACTCAATAGATGCCAATATCGAGGCGGACTCTGTAGCCATAACTGTTACGGGTATCAACCTAGAACCTACCATAAAGCGAGTGCCGATAACTACCACTGAACTTAACTTTAGCGTAAGGAGTAAGGTGCTAGAGATTCGAGAGGTTAAGGTTGAGAGGCGAGCCCCTGCTATGAGGCGTGGAGGCGATACCATTACGTACTTTACTGCAAAGTATATCGATGAGAATGACGAGGCTATCGAGGATGTGATAAAGAAGCTCCCGGGGGTGACCGTCGAGGTAGAGACCGGTAAGATAGCCTATCAGGGAAAGGAAATTTCAAGGCTCTATGTCGAAGGGTTAGATATGCTGGGTGGGCGATATGCCATAGCCTCGAAGAATATTGAGGCAAAGGATGTGAAGAGTATCGAGGTGCTCGAGAACCACCAGCACGTGCGTGCCCTAAAGGAGATTGCTCGCCCCGATAATGCCGCTATGAATATCAACCTCCACGACCACGCCAAAGGTACGTGGACTGGCTCACTGCTGCTTGGTGGAGGCTATAGCCCATTGATGTGGAAAGCCGAGGGTGCAGCGATGTTCTTCGGTAAACGGATGCAGTCTATAAATACCTATAAGACCAACAATATGGGCGATAATGTTGCTAGAGAGGGTGCTTCGATATATGGTGGAGCCGAATCCCCACGCTCAATAATTGGGGTGCAGTTGCCAACCACCCCGCCGCTGGACGAGAATCTATACCTAAATAACAACGTTCACGCCCTTGCCTCAAACTTCCTGTTTAAACTATCGGAGACTCTACAGTTAAAGGTTAATGGCACATACTCCCACGACTATCAGCAGAGCGAAGATATTTCAACTACTGTCCATAATGTTGTGGGTGGTACGCCAATAGTACTCCAAGAGCAGACCTATGCCGCTAAGGGTAGCGATAGGCTCAACCTTGACCTCCAGCTAGAGGATAATAGAGATAAGACCTACATCAACAATAAGCTATACCTACGTGGTGACCTTCTGAGTGACTATGGTAGGGTGCTAAGTAATGGTAGCCTAGTGGAGCAGGAGTTTTCATTGCCATCGCTCTCTGCTCGCAATAATCTACAGTTGATTATTCCACTTAAGAATAAAGTCTCTTTGAGGATTAACTCCGATATTGGGTATAATAACCAACCGACCTCACTTGATGTAACCCCTATGCTATTCCCTGAGATATTTGGCTCGCCAGTTGGATACCCTAATGTACAGCAAACCCTGAACTCCTCGAAATTTACTGCTCGAAATAGCATCTTTACTTCGCTGAAGAGTGGGCATTGGGACTTTGCACTAGGGGTAGGACTTAACGCCCATATCGAGGATATGACCTCGCAGTTAATGCCTCTCTCAGATGGTGGAGCTACACTGCAGCCAACTGATGCTATGCGTAATGATATTAAGTGGCAGAGGTTCGATGTGACCGTAGGCCCATCTATAATCTATAAATACAACGATAACTTTAGTATTTCGGCATATATCTTTGCCGATATGATGTCGCTAGAGTCGGTAGATAGAATCCGTAGTGTAAGCGATAGGCTAACTAAAGTTATAGTAAATCCATCTTTGAGCCTAAATGGTCGTATAACCCAAGACTTGAAGTACTCGGCATCGGCTAACTACTCGGAGTACTATGGTGGCCTATATGATAGCTATGGTGGCTTTATTATGACCGACTACCGCAATATTGCAACAAAGGATGGCGAACTACGCCACACAAAGAGCCAGAACTACTCGGCATCACTTAACTATGCAAATGCCCTTGACCTCATATTTGGAAATATCGATGGCTCGTACTGGGTGGCAGATAATAATATAACCTATGGCTATACCTATGATGGAGCCTTAACCCTTATCGAATCGGTACTATCTCCAAACCGCTCGTCGGGTTATGGCCTTTTAGGTAAGTTCTCTAAGCAGTTCTTAGGTATATCGACTCTATTCTCTATAGGGGGAGAGTGGAGTCGTGTCAATAGTGAAATTATCCGCCAAGGTGACCTTCTGAACTCTCAGAGCGACTTCTATAGAGCAAATTTCGGCTTTAATACAAGGTTTGCGAAGTGGTTGATTATGGATTATGAGGTAGAGTACACCCACTCACAGAGTATTGTAGAGTCTATATCCGATCTTGCCCCAGTAGAGTATATCAAGCAAGAGGGTGAACTGCTATTTTCATTCGGTAAGCGACTTAGCGCAACAGTTGAGGCCGAACACTACTATAACGGAACGCTGATGCCCGACTACCGACACTTAGTATTCCTCGGTGCCACACTAACGTATAAGGCAGATAAGTTCGCCTATAGCCTCGAGGGGCGCAACCTGCTTGGCACTGAGTCCTATAGCTCTGCATTTATATCCGATATCACCGACTACCGCTACACCTACGCCCTTCGCCCAACCGCCATTATCGCCACGATAAGACTAAGTTTTTAGAGGCTATATGCTGTATGGAATTACCTACCTAAGCTGCAGAAGGCAGTCTGTACTAGGTAATCTGACGATAACTGAATTCTGGAACGATATATTTGGCGCTAATAAAAAAGTTGCTTAACTTTATCTACATATTGATAGGTAGTTCCAATGGTTATAGATTATTTATTAATTAAATATTATCTATCAAGCAAAGCAAAAATGTTATTATAGGGTTACAACTTACACTGGCTAAAATTATGAAAAATGTAAAACTATTTACGTGGCTTTTTCTTGTTGCATTTGTAGTAAATTGCTCTAATGAGAAGAAAATAAATGATTTCAATCTCAGCTTTGAGCAGGTGGAGAATGGCAAGGCCGTAAATTGGGAGGATACAAGTGGTACTTGTGATTGCAAATTTGCGATTGACAGCACCGAGAGCAGGAGCGGGCAAAATTCAATGTCCATTGAGGCCATAAATGACTCGCAGAGTGAGGGCCTTGTTGGTGTGGCAATACCTGCTCACTATTCGGGGGAGCGTATCACTGTTAGTGCATACATTAAAACACAGAGTATTACAAATGGCTATGCAGGATTATTTATAATGCTTGGCTCTGACGTAGATATGAATTTTAATAGACTCTCAGGCACTAATGACTGGACAAAATGTGAGATGTCATTAGATCTTCAATCGCACAAAACCACGCATATTCTCATTGGTGCAGAACTTCGTGGAAGTGGGAAGATGTGGGTTGATGATTTTAAGATAACAATTGACGACAAAGATATTGAAACTATAGAGCCCTATAAGGAGAAAAAAACTGCACCAAAAGAGGAATACTTCTCGTCGGGCATAACTGATAATGATATAGAGATTAATCCAACTACTACTAAAAATCTCTATGATTTAGGTTTGATTTGGGGCTTTTTGAAGTATTATCACCCCATAGTTGCTAGCGGTAAGTATGATTTCGATAGTGAGCTCTTTAGAATCTTGCCAAAAGTAGCCTACCAAGAAGATATGGCAATACGTGATTCAATTCTGTGTGATTGGATAGATGATCTTGGAGAATTTGAAATTAATGAATCAGTAGATACGCCTTCTCTAGATGAGGTCAAAGCGAAATTAGAACCTGATTTGGAGTGGATCACGAGCTCAAAGTTTTCCAGAGAGTTAGAGACTATGCTGAGTAACGTAATGATAGCAGTTAGAGATGGCTATAATCACTATGTAAAGATATCACCTTTTGGCACTCTTATATTCCCAAATAATAGAGAGTATAGTGGGAATGATTCAGTTGATTTGGGACTGCGAATACTTGCGCTATATCGTTATTGGAATTCGATACAGTACTATTTTCCATACCGTTATCTTATTGGCGAGGATTGGAAAGGCGTCTTAAAGGAGTTTATACCCATCTTTACCGAGGCTACAACTATGGAAATGTACAAGTACGCTGTACATAAAATCGGATGCCGTATAAATGACACGCACTCGACATCTGGGTATATGCCACACTATAGACGGCTTGGTCGTAGTGCAGCGGCTTTTCTTCGCTTTGTAGAGGGAAAGGCTGTAGTTATGGGCTTTTTGGATGTGGAGCGTGGTGAGCAGAGTGGGCTGCAATTAGGTGATATAATCACTCATATTGATGGAAAGAGAGTTGAGGATATCGTTAGTGATAGGCTAGATGAAAGCTCAGCATCTAACTACCCACAGAAATTAAATCAGATTACACCTCTTCTTCTCTGGACTGATTATAGTTCTTTAGAGATAGATTTTGTGCGCTGTGGCGTTAAAAAAAGCACTGCTATTGATACTTATGAACTCGATAGTTTTAAAAGGTTAGATACCAGATTCAGCACACAAACAGATATTATCACTAAAGAAGGATTTTCGATCTTAGAAGATGATATAGCCTATCTATATCCCGAGCTATTGAAGAGTGGAATTACGGATTCGATTTGGAATGTTATTAGGGATGCAAAAGGTTTGATTATCGATATGAGGTGTTATCCAGCTGATAATTACTTCATCGATCAAATTAGTGATAAACTACTGCCCGAACCAACTCCGCACGCTATCTTTACCCAAGGCAGTACAGTCACGCCCGGTAGATTTATAGAACAAAGAGTTTCTATGGCTGGAAGTAAGAATAGTGACTACTATAGAGGAATGGTCGTAGTGATAGTAAATGAGACAACTATAAGTAATGCAGAGTTTACCGCAATGGCGCTACGTCAAGCTCCTAAGGCGGTGGTAATTGGTTCGACCACAGCTGCGGCTGATGGAAATATTACCACCACTTATTTGCCGGGTGGTATAAAGACTGTGTTTACAGGCTTGGGCGTCTATACTCCAGAGGGTGAAGAGACTCAGCGTATTGGCATTATTCCCGATATTGAGATAAAGCCGACGATTAAAGGTATCTCGCAAGGTAGGGATGAACTGCTCGAAAAAGCAATAGAGGTCATCAAATCCGCTTAATATACTAAATCATTTTTTATTAACAATTCCAGTAACCTTCCACTTAATAATATAACAAATGAAAAACTTCTTTCTTATAATCTTTTTACTGGCCTTCTGAATAAATAAATCGTATTCGCAGGTAATTGAGGCTGATTTATTTGTAAATGTAGAGGAGGCACCAGAGTGCGATACACTTAGATCTGCTTTTTATCCATATAAGTTAAATATCACGCAAGATTTGGATATTAGTCAACTTTCGGTTGATACTATTTTTCTCAACCTCGAAGTTACTGGATTTTTCCAAACCTTAAGAGGAAGTAATACAGAATTTACTGAATTGATCCCGAATATGGCTGTTTTCGCCAAACGAAACAATCGCTATTCTAAGATAGATTTTTCTTTTGATGGAATAAATTTAACAATCCCTATTAAGAGATATCGAGATATTCGCATTGTTTATGGTTATTATAGCGACCTATGTTTTCGTACACATATTCCAATTAAGTCATGTGGATTATTACAGTTTGACGCTGCCGATAATTCGTGGTATTTTACTTCCAAGAACTTTCCTATAGAGTTTAAAAGTGTGGAAGTCAAAACCCTAGAAAAGACGCAATTGTTCGCTAATACTAATATATTGGTAGATGATAAGGATCTATTCTCATTGGATGTGGCAAATAGAAAATATGATGGAATGTCTCTATATATTATTGACAATAAATGGTATGAGCGATATATTGTTTATGTAGGAGATGTAAAGATTAATCTACTTCTATCTAAAAGAGGCTCTACAGATAAAGAGGACTTTCAAATTGATCCGCTCGCTGATTTGCCAAATAAGGAGTATATAGAAAGATGTAAATCTCAGATCATTAA
>CAYJFH010000077.1:6807-9142 GCA_964369485.1 uncultured Rikenellaceae bacterium
CGGCCTCATTCTCAGTGACAAGTTCAGCATAAATTAATTTTATTACTTCATTGAATAGTCTATTCCCTGATTCAAAGATAGAGGAGATAACTATACTCGAAGATAACTTCTTGAGCCCAGATGAAAGATACGCTTATGGTAAAGCAGTATTGATGGCTGAAAATGAGTGCTTTATTTTTGTAGACCAGTCATTATGGGGTAAAGATCTAATGCATGAATTGGTGCACTGTTATATGAATTATAATTATGAGAATATAGATGCCCGTTACTTCTTTGATGAATCTCTAATTGAGTACATCGCTAATTATCTGTGTTACAGCAATAGCAGCGAGCGTGATCATGCTTTTATGGATAAGATAGAGTATTATCTACAATTACCAGTAGATAATGAATTGTCTGTTTTTGATATAACACGAAATCACGTTATAACTGAAACGGGGGGAGGAACTTCAGGTATTATCTATCATAAAATTCCATTCTTGATTCATCAATTTGCGCGGGAAATTGGTGAAGAGACACTTTTAGATGCAGTTAAATCATTTAATATTTCAGTTGAAAAAGGCAGAGATGTAACGTTTGACGATTTCGGTGCGATTTTACAAAATTTAGGTGTTTCAAAGAAACAGTGGGATGATTTTAAAGGTCGCTTATAATAGTGATATGTCTAAATGTTTTTATGAAGAGTGATAAACTTTATAGGTATTTGGAAATTGATCGGCATGATACTATTTGAAAAACAATAAAATATTACTCTAAATTGTATTTATATTAACTATGCAATTTCCACACTATAGACAGTTAGATGCGATGGATTGCGGTCCTACGTGTTTGAAGATAGTAGCGCAGTACTATGGTCCACACTCTCCTAAGGCAGTAAATGATGTTACTATCCCATAAAAATAGAAAAAGATACTATGTCTAAGAGAGAAATGCAACAACTAAAGGGAGGGACAAACTCCTGTGGGTGCGCTTGCCAATATGAAGGAACACTTGGAGGCTCTACAACCTTTGACAATGGTTATGCTAACTCTGTCATTCCAACCAACTCAAAGGGAGATAAGAGTGAGTGGAAAATCATTGTGAAGACTGAAGTCTTAGAACCAGCAGTGCAGTAATGTAATTTTAGAGAGGGTTGAAGTAAATCTAACATTAGCCCTCTCATATTTGTTATATACTATGAAACGATTAATATTAACTATTTTACTCTTAGTGCCTACCGTAGCGACATGTCAAGAGATTAAATTTTGGCTTATTAGCCAGCGTATGCCAGAACAACTTATAGAAGTTGACAGTGCAGTGCTTAGAGTTAAATATCGCTATGACCTTTATCTTGATATTGACAAACAGATACCTCAGTATGATGTTATGGTTCTGGATGTAGGTTCGAATGGTATTACTCGATATTGGAGCTGGCACTCCTCAATATGCGATTCGATAGGATATCAAGCACGACACGATCAGAACAACATTCGAGATGGTGTTAATATACGTAAATGGATGGATGATGATCAGTTTGCAATATGCGAGGACTATCTGCGTAATTACCCTAAAGTCGGCACTAATACTTTGCAGTTTTCAGCCTCTGTAAAGGAGTATTATTATAGTGAGGCTGAACCCAAAAAGGAGTGGGTGATTCAGGGTGATACTGCCACTATTTTAGGCTATAGGTGTATCTCTGCAACCACTAAATTTCGAGGTCGCGAGTATACGGCGTGGTTCACTACGGATATACCTCTGAATTTAGGTCCATGGAAATTAGATGGCCTGCCGGGACTAATATTACGTGTGGAAGATACTCAGGGATACTTTAAGTGGGAAGCAATTGGAGTCGAGAACTACTCAGGGGAGATATATGCCTACGATAAAAAATTCCTAATGAAATCCACTCGATCAGACTATCGTAAATTGATGAAAACATTATGGAGTAACCCCCAGTTATTAACTGAAGCGCAAGGTGTTCCAACATACTACTATGATAACAAAACAGGAGAGTTTGAACATGCAGACCCTGTTAGTTTTAGTGAAATTCCACAATTGGAGCTCAATTAAAATATGCGCCATATTTGAATTTACTCTATTCGAATCATAGCGACAACAATGAAGGAATTTTATTAATTAGAGCCTATAACTTTTTTGACTTTATATACTATAATAACTACAAAGCCATACCACATAGAGAAAATAGATACAGCGAAGCGGTTCAGGATATATTGGGTAAGGCTCCAGCGTGGGTTATACGTTGGGGTGTTACTGTTGCATTTACTAGCTTATAGCCAATAAAATCGTAAAGAAGAGTCCCTTTCTGAATATCTAGGTGAAAACCAATTAGAGTTAG
>CAYJFH010000078.1:0-9114 GCA_964369485.1 uncultured Rikenellaceae bacterium
GTAGTTATTTTAATATCGCTGGTTACAGCAAACATTGCATCTGCACAGCAAACAACCTCCACTCCTACTTCGGAGCAGACCCCTCAAACACGTGAGCTAATCGAGCGCAACGATGAGTTCCGTCGTGAGATTATTCAAATTGCACCCAACGTATACACCGCTTCGGGCTATGATGCCTCGAATATCTCAATGATTATTGGAGACGATGGTGTGATTTTGATCGATGCAGGTAAATTCACTCATAACTCGGAGGTGGTCTACAAGGAGTTTCGTAAGATTACAGACAAACCCATTACAGGGATTATCTACACTCACGGACACGGAGACCACACAATGGGTTCTCCTGCATTCTTGAAAGACAGTACGCCTGAGATTTGGGCTGCTGAGAGCTTTGGGCGTGAGAATGAGTTTCCAACAGCGGCTGGATTCAAAAATCCACGTGGTCATCGTCAAAACGGAATGACACTCTCGCCCGAAGTTCGCATAAATAATGGTGTTGCGCCACTTGTCTATCCTAGTGGCAAATTCGTAGGGGGTAAAGCACAGGAGGAGGCTGCAAAGTCGCAGTATATACCATTTGACAAGAGCGTGATAACAAATTTTGTGAGCGAAGAGAAGCAGACAATCACCATCTCGGGTGTCACATTAGAGCTAATCCGCACCTATGGAGAGACCAGTGACCACCTTGTAGTATGGTATCCTGCCCAAAGAGTGATATTCCCTGGCGACCAATTCTACAAATCATTTCCAAATCTCTATGCAATCCGTGGCACAGAGTATCGAGATGTAATGAAGTGGATAGATGCACTGAACGTTGTCTTAGAGTACCCCGCAGAGGCGATGGCGCAAGGTCATACTCGCCCGATTATTGGTGCCGAAGATGTCAAAGAGGCAGTAACACTGATGCGTGATGCGATAAAATATACATTCGACAAAACCATCGAGGGGATGAACAAGGGTATGACTCCCGACGAGTTGGTTGAGTATGCCGCCCTTCCAGAGCATTTAGCCTCTCACCCAAATCTATATCCATATTATGGTCGTCAGGAGTGGGCAATCCGCAATATATTCAACGGTTATATGGGTTGGTTTGATGGCAATGCTACAACACTCTGTCCACTACCCGTAAAGAGTGAGGCTGAGAAGTTTGCAGCAGCAGTTGGGGGTGTTGATAAGTTGGAGGTTCTAGCAAAAACAGCTCTTGAAGAGAAAGATTACCAATGGTGCGCCGAACTTACAGACCGCCTTATCGCACTGCACCCCGACAACCGTAGCTACAGGTTAATAAAGGCCGATGCCTTGAATGGTTTGGCGGACAATATGGAGACCGCAACGGGTCGTAATTACTACAATACATCTGCTAACGAGCTGCGTGCAGAGTAGGTGCAGAAGCTATTTTGTGAGATTCGATATTTAATAACTCAAATTTCGCAAGTAATTAACCAGTCCGATATAAGATAAAAAAGTAGCGTAGGGATTTCCGTATATCTGAGAAAATGAGTACATTAGTGGTTGTAAAACAATTATAAGTTCAGCCCTATGCCACTACACAGAAGTACACAATTTCTGTCAGAAATCGCAACTTTTTTCAAACAAAATGATGCAACACGTGCATTTTCCGCCCTCGCGCACCTGCTCTGCACTCTGCGAAATTTTGCAGACCCTGCTACTCTTCCCCTGTTGCGCCATCCGCAACCTATCTCGCTACTAAAATTCTCTGCTCTTCGCGCGTGTGAGCTTCTAATTGTTGATGTGAAGATAGTGTTATAAATGCTAAAGAGTAGAGTAGTTAAATAATTGTAGAGACTACAGTTAGTTTTATTCCTAGGTCGGTGATGCGTTTGCTGTCGGTGGCGGAGATGCCGCTATCGGTGATGATATGGTCGATAAGGCTGACGTCGCAAATCTTGCTAAAGCCTCGGCGGCCGAACTTTGTGCTGTCGGCTACGATTATCAACTTATTTGAGGACTCGATCATCGCTCTATTGAGATTGGCCTCTAGGGTATTGGTAGTTGTGATTCCAAAGTCAAGGTCGATGCCATCAACGCCTAGAAATAGCTTACTACAGGCGAACTGCTTTATTGTGTTCTCGGCAATTGGGCCAACTGTCGAGATTGCACTCTGGCGCATAATGCCTCCAAGTACAACGACCTCGTCGATATCCTTCTGAGATACGATAGATGCAACTGGAATCGACGACGTTAGCACAGTTAGGGACTTTGGTGGGTGTAGCTCCTTGGCGAAGTAGAGTGTAGTTGTGCCCGAACCTATGATAATAGAGTCGCCCTCCTTTAGTAGTGCCGATGCGGCACGCCCAATTGCCATCTTATCGCCCATCTGTAACTTCTCCTTCTCGTTGATGTGGCGATTGTGTGTAAAGTTATCCATAAGGATTGCTTTGCCGTGTGCGCGGTATAGCTTCTTTTCGCTTTCGAGTAGAGTTAGATCCTTGCGAATTGTAACTTCGGAGGTGTTAAGTTGTTCGGAGATATATCCAACAGTTAAGCTGCCATTAAGCATCAACATCTCGACTATAGCATCGTGTCGCTGCTTTTGGTTTAAGTTGCCATTGGTATCACCAGTTCTTTCGCGTTTCATTTCGTTGCGTTATTGTTTTTGTTACTTTGCAAATGTAATAACTATTTTGAATTTATCAATACCCCTTTCGATATGGAGGCTCTACTGTTGTTTCTTTGGAAAAATATACTATAGTCCATAATTCTGGGTAGTAAGTGGGTGTAGGGCGGAGGGTGCTTACCGTAAAAACTATAGTGTTGTGGTCTCTTTTGGTATCGTGTAACAGTCATAATGTAAGCGTGTTAATATTAGTTATGGAATATTTAAAGGTAATTGGGTGGGATATATTAAATTTTCGACATTAGGGCAGGTGTGAATTATTAATATTTTTTAAAATATGCTCGCAATTGCTAGTATTTAGTGGTAAAAATAATATTTTACAAAAATTTAACAATTTGTTAATTAAAATTTAACCGATTTTTAGCCCTTAAAATTTTGAATTATAAAAAAATGAACCTACATTTGTATTGAAATGAAAGCGCAGACTTTCGTTTTAGAAGAGAGAAGAGTTGAAAAAGATACAATATATACAGATGAAGAGAATTGACCAAATTCAAAAATTAACACAAGATCCGAACCATGTCTGGGATATGGTTGTTGTTGGCGGTGGCGCTACTGGTCTTGGCTGCGCAGTTGATGCAGCATCGAGAGGTTATAAAGTAGTACTTCTAGAGATGGATGACTTTGCAAAGTGTACCTCTAGTAGAAGTACAAAACTTGTGCACGGCGGTGTGCGTTACCTTGCTAAGGGTGACGTGTTTCTTGTTGTCGAGGCTCTAAAGGAGCGTGGACGTATGAAGGCTAATGCACCTCACCTAGTGAGCGACCAAGCATTTGTAATCTCGAACTATACACATTGGGATAACTTCCTTTACTTCTGTGGCCTTGCATTCTATGACCTACTATCGTTTGGTTATGGTTATGGCCGCTCACGCTTTATCTCGAAGAAGAAGGTTGCGAAGTACCTACCTGCTACAACCCCAAAGGGGCTAAAGGGAGGTGTTATCTACCACGATGGTCGCTTTGACGATGCGAGAATGGCGGTGAACCTTGCACAGAGCTGTGTGGAGCACGGCGGTTGTGTGGTAAACTATGCTAAGGTTACATCTGTTGTTCACGGATCGGATGGTAAGGTGTCGGGTGTAACGGTACTAGATAGAGAGAGTGGCGAGAGCTTCAATATAAATGCAAAGTCTGTGGTAAATGCAACTGGTTGCTTTGTGGATGAGGTGATGGTAATGGACGAGCCGGGACACGATAAGATGGTTAGACCTAGCCAAGGTATCCACCTAGTTCTAGATATGAAGTTCCTTCAGAGTGATCATGCTATTATGATTCCTAAGACCTCAGATGGTAGAGTTCTATTTGCAATTCCATGGCACGGTAAGGTAGTAGTAGGTACTACAGACATACCAACTAAGGAGGCAGAGAGCGAGCCGCTACCACTAGATGAAGAGATTGAATTTATTCTTGGTACTGCAGCTCTATATATGGATCCTGCGCCAACAAGAAAGGATATCCTCTCGGTGTTTGCTGGTCAAAGACCACTTGCAATGCCTAAGAAGGATGGTGGTAGCACTAAGGAGATATCAAGGGGCCACAAGATTCTAGTGTCGAACAACAACCTAGTAACAATTACAGGTGGTAAGTGGACATCATATAGACTTATGGCGGAGCACACAGTTGATAAGTGTATTAAGGTTTGTGGGCTAGAGAAGCGTAAGTGTGTGACTAAGAAGCTAAAGATTCACGGCTATAAGAAGGGGCTAGACCTTAAGGTATATAACTCAGTCTATGGCTCAGATCTAGAGCATATCGAGGCGCTTATTGCCGAGACTCCAGCGCTAGGAGCACAACTTAGCCCTAAGTATCCGCACACCGAAGCGGAGGTAGTATGGGCAGTACGTAGTGAGATGGCTCGCACCCTTGACGATGTACTAGCACGAAGAGTTAGAATACTATATCTTGACGCTGCCGAGGCTATTGAGGTTGCCCAGAAGGTAGCAGGTATTATGGCTCGTGAGCTAGGGTATGATGATAGCTGGGTGCAGAAGCAGTGCGCTGAGTTTATCTCAATGGCGAAGAACTACCTAAGAGCGTAGGTAAGAAGATTGAATTTAATAATAAATAAAAAATAGAGTTATATGTGGAATTTTTTACGACCAGCACCTCATAAACCAGAGCGTAGCAAGGAGGAGATCGATCCTCACTACAAAAAGCTAAGGCTACAGGTATTTATCGGTATATTTATTGGCTATGCAGGCTACTATATCGTTCGCAAGAACTTTACCCTAGCGATGCCTTACCTAGCAGAACAGGGATTCGATATGGGTGACCTTGGTTTTGCACTTTCGGCGAATGCTATCGCCTACGGACTCTCGAAGTTCCTTATGGGTGGAGTTTCGGATAGAAGTAATGCAAGGTACTTCCTGCCTCTAGGTCTACTCCTTTCGGCAGTTGTAACTATCTTTATGGGACTTCAATTTGGCCTTTCGTCTATCTTTATGATGTTCGTTATGCAGTTCCTAATCGGTTGGTTCCAAGGTATGGGATGGCCAGCGTGTGGTCGAGTTATGACCCACTGGTTCTCAGTTAGGGAGCGTGGAACGAAGATGGCATTTTGGAACGTAGCGCACAACGTTGGTGGTGGTCTTATTGGCCCACTAGCAGCCTACGGTATGATATGGTTTGGATCGTGGGAGATGGGTATCTTCCTATTCCCAGCAGTTGTTGCTATCGTTGTTGCTATAATATCACTTGCAACTATTCGTGACACTCCGCAGTCGTGCGGACTACCTCCAGTGGAGAAGTATCGTAATGACTACCCAAAGAACTATAGCGAGGAGTCAGAGAAAGAGCTATCTACTAAGGAGATCTTCTTTAAGTATGTACTAAACAATAAGACACTTTGGTATATCGCCCTAGCTAATGCCTTTGTATATCTAGTAAGATACGGTGTGCTTGACTGGGCTCCTACTTACCTTAAAGATGTTAAGGGCTACGATATCACTGAGGTGGGTTGGGCGTACTCAATGTATGAGTGGGCCGCGATTCCGGGAACTATTCTTTGTGGATGGCTTAGTGATAAAGTATTTAAAGGTCGAAGAGCAATTACCACTATGATCTATATGGCACTTGTAGCAGGCTTTGTAGTACTCTACTGGCTGAATGAAGGTAATGTTATATTAGATAGCGTTGCGCTTATCGCGATCGGTTTCCTTATCTACGGACCGGTAATGCTTATCGGGGTTCACGCCCTTGACCTTGCCCCTAAGAAGGCAGCGGGTACAGCAGCGGGTCTAACAGGATTCTTTGGCTACTTCTTCGGTACTGCTATCCTTGCAAATATCGTTATGGGACACGTGGTTGAGAATTTCGGATGGGATTGGAGCTTTATCATCCTACTTGGAGCTTGTGCAATGTCAATAATACTTGTATCGTTCACTCGTAAGGATGAGAAGTACCTACTTGAAAACAAGTAATCATTTAAATAAAAAACTATAAAACAAATTTACTAACATTTAAAAACACAAACTTATGTTAAAAAGAGTATTCTATTTAGGAGTCATCGCTCTTAGTGTTGCTGCATGTAGCGACCAAAAATTGGGTTCGGATGACAAGGTAGATGTAACCGCTATTGAGGTTAAGCACATCTCACCTGAGATGCAGAAAGTACGTGACTACGTGCCAAACTTTGCAACTATTGCTCACCGTGGTACTACATTCTGGGCTCCAGAGGAGACAGAATCTTCATTCCGTTGGGCTCGTGAAATCGGAGCTGACTACATCGAGGCTGACCTTCAGGTTACTAAAGATGGTGTTATCCTAGCACTTCACGATGATGATCTACGTCGTACCTCTAACATCGAGGTTTACTATGGCGAGCGTGTTCCAGAGACTCGTAAGCAGTACTATATCGACCTTGGTTACACTGAGGCTGAGGCACAAGCGAAATTCGATGCTGACGCAGCGCGCTTTATCCCTTACTACACTAGCTTCTACACATACAGCGAACTTCTTATGCTAGACGCTGGTAGCTGGTTCAACTTCGATAACCCAAAACAAGCACGTGCTGGTTTCGTTGGTGAGTATATGTCTACACTTGAGGATATGATCCAAATCTCTAGAGGTATGAAACTTAAGCGTAATGCTGATGGTACTCGTGTTTGGTCTATCGTAGGTAAGACTGGCGAGAAGGTATCTAGCATCTCTGGCGAGGCTGACGTAGTTGAGTACGCATTTGAGTTCGAGGCTGACGATGTTTACAGCGGTAACGTTCCGGGTATCTACCTAGAGTTCAAAGCGCCTTGGCTAAATCCGGGTGACTTCGAGCAACGCGTTTATGACGAACTTGATCGCCTAGATATGAACATTATTACTAAACCAGAGCCAGAGAACACTCCATTCTACCTTAATGGTAAAGTTAACGTTGGTAACACTAATGGTAAGGTTATCCTTCAGACATTCTCTACTGAGAGTCTTGGTAGAGTAAGAGATATCTATCAGGGTCAAGTACCTATGTGTTTCCTACTTTGGGAGACTGGTAACGCAGAAGATCCAGAGGGTTACGCTTCACTTATCGACATCGCTGTTGACGAGCTAGCGCACATCATTGGCCCATCTATCGCAGGTGCTCCAAATGACTACCCAGAGATGAACTACCCATGGATGGACTACCTAATCGAGAAGGCAGGTATGCTTAACCACCCATACTCATTCGATAGCGATGCTCAGATGAGCAAGTACTTCGGTGACTATAACTTTGGTAACACTGGTGATGTTCTATTCAACCCACCATACCTTGACGCTATGTTTACTAACCGTTCGGAACTTACAATCGACTTCTTCATCAACCACGATGCAAGATACGAAGGTGCTCCAACTGTAGTTCCTAACTCAAACGACCTACTAGACGCGCTAGGTTACTAATCAAAGTACTTCAATAATAGATTAAAAGATAATAAAATTTATGAAAAGATATTTAGTTATGCCAGTTATGGCTCTGATGATGACTCTATCAGCGTCGGCACAAAACAATAGCGCAATGGATGTAGATCCACTAGTGTCTATATCTAAAGACGATCTAAAGTTCACAGTAGGTGGCCGCTTTGCATTCGATGGCGCATACCTTACTAGTGACTATACTCCAGTAAACTCAGGTTTTGCTATCAGTGATGCACGTATCCGCACCTCACTTACAGTAGGCGATAGCTGGTTCTTTACAGCTGATTTTGACTTCTCGTATGGTGAGTTCAAACAGAAGAACCTATTTGGTCAATATAGCTGGGATAACAGCTGGATTAAGTTCGGTTACTTCTGCGAACCATCGTCGATGAACCTAAATACAAGCCGCTTTAATATGCACTTTATTAGCCGTCCGGGTTCAGTAAATGCACTATCACAAGGCCGTTCTATTGGTGTTGCATATAAGTACTCTAACGATCTGTTCTTTGCGAACCAAGGTGTATTTGCCGAAAATGAGTATAACGATCAACTAGATGGCTTCCAAGGCTTCGGTCTTAGCGGTCGTTGGTTAGTAAAACCAGTAAGCACTTCTGATCTAGTTCTACACGCTGGTGCATCGTTCCGCTACGCAACTATCGAGAGTGGTGACTACGTTAATGGCGTACTATACCGTGACCTTACTATCGGTGCTTCGCTAGAGAACAACGTTTACCTACCTCACGAATTCCACTCAGTTACTGTGCCTTGGGCTAGTGCAGAGATGAATATCGGAGTAGAGGCTCTTGCGATGACTAAGAAGTTCTTTGTTCGTGGTGAGTACCTAATGAAGAGCATCTACAGAGATCGTAACGACCAACGTCTATTCGAAAACCAACTAGGTGGTATGTATAGCTGGGGTACACTAGAGGCTTGGCAAAATGCTAACCCACTAAAGACCATTAACTTCAATGGTGGTTATGTTGAGGCTGGTGTAATCCTTATGGGCGACAAGTATGAGTACGACCACGCAAACTCAGTTCTTAAGGGTCTAAGCGGTAACAACACACTTGAGCTTGTAGCGCGCTACAACCGCACTAACCTAAACGATATCACTGAAGGTGACTTCTACTGGGATGCACTAGATAAGTTCTACCCTAACTTTAACGGAACTCTACCTGACTTCCCTAAAGGTTCTACTTCAGTAGCGGGTGGTGCTATGAACTCGTACACAATTGGTCTTAACTACGGTGTAAATGACTATATCAAGCTAATGGTTGACTATACTTACAGCACACTTGATAACGTTAAGTACTCTTATGATAAGAGCTTCTCTATCCTACAGACAAGACTTATCGTAGCGTTCTAATCTTTTTAGAGCGTTAAAGATATAAATTCCCACCAAGAGAGAGAGGGAGGTTGCCTTATTAAGGCAACCTCCCTCTCTCTCTTGGTGGTGATATGCACTTATCTGCACTCGTCCCCTATATCTTTATGGGGCGGGCGGCTATCCGCTCGTACCTCGCTGCTGCCTTCCCGCCTCCAGTCGTCGGACTTCGTATTGCTATAGGTTAATTGCGACAGCAAAATAGTTG
>CAYJFH010000079.1:0-9105 GCA_964369485.1 uncultured Rikenellaceae bacterium
CCCAGTCGTCGGACTCCTGCACAACCTTGCTAAAATTTCGCTAGCGCATACCACTTTTCAGGCGTGAAAGGTGTGTATACCCTAGCGGTACTAGGAAATTATGCAGATCCAAGCTAGAGTAATACAATAGTTCAAGCTCCCAAGCTATCCGACGGCTCCTTCTAGCAAAAAAAGTGAGCACCTCCCTCGAGATGCTCACTATATATATCTATTTTAAAGGTACTATCGAGCCATATACGCCTCTACCTCTGCTATACCGATTGGTGGTTGCTCATCACCAAGGGCACGTAGTCCGCCCTGCTCAAGAACGTATGAGTTCTCAAGGCGAATGCCGCCAAATCCATAGTACTTCTTAACCTCAGAGTAGTTGATAAAGTCAACTGCACGCTTCTCACTCTCCCACTTCTCGATAAGTGCCTCGACAAAATATATGCCCGGCTCGATAGTTAGACAGTGGCCAACACGAATCTTCTTACCCATTCTAAGTGAGCTAAGACCCGGGGTAACACTACGCTGCACATCTTCATCATAGCCTACATACTTCTCGCCAAAGTCCTCCATATCGTGGACATCAAGGCCGATTTGGTGGCCAAGGCCGTGAGGCATAAATAGTGCAACTGCACCTGCCTCTACCGCTTCGGTTGTATCACCTTTCATAAGGCCGATACCCTTTAGGTCCTCGATCATAGACGTAGCGACTGCACGCTGAACATCTTTATTAATAATACCTGCAACTGTCTTTTGAGCCCCTACATTTAGCGCTCTGTGCACAGTTTGGTAGATAGCTCTCTGCTGATCCGAGAACTTACCACCCACAGGAACTGTGCGTGTAAAGTCCGAACAGTAGTGCATATTATTCTCAGCACCTGCATCACAAAGTAGCAATCTACCATTAGTTAGAATACCTGAGTGAGAGTGGTTGTGTAGAGTCTCGCCATGTTGCGACACGATTGGATGGAACGATACTCCTCTACCATATTGGAGTGAAATACCCTCGATTGCACCTGCGATTACCTGCTCCGATAGACCCTCTTTACATAGGCGAGCTGCCTCACGGTGCATCTTATTACCGATAGTGCTGGCATCGTCCATCTGAACGATCTCTTCGGTGCTCTTAATCTCACGCTGAGCTACAACCGCACGGATAAACTCTTCGGAGAATCCCGTAGGTACCTGCTCAAAGCTAATTGATAGCAGCGATGCGATTAGTTGTTGGTTATGTGCTCTATATGGTGGTAGGTAGTGAACATCTCTCGATAGTCTCTTAGCCTCTGAGATAGCACCACTTAGTGCCGAGAACTCCGCGCTCTGAGTAACGCCAATGGCCAGTGCCTGCTCTGAGATCGAAGGCTGAGGCCCCATCCAGATAAAGTCATCCACGGTATAGTCATCACCAAATACCTTAATATCACCACTATCGATATCGACAGTAGCTGCAAGGTCGTGACGATCTAGGCCGAAGTAGTAGAGAAACGTACTATCTTGGCGCATAGCGTATTGGTTGTGTGGGTAGTTTCTTGATGCCTCTGCATTTCCCAGTAGCAGAGCCACTCCACTAAGTCCTCTACTCTTAAGCGAGGCAAGTAGTTGTGCTCTACGAGCACTATAGATCTCTTTTGTAAACATAGTTTTATATAGTTTTTGAACCCAAATATACGAAATTTGGGCTCAAAAAACAAGATAATTATATTACAATTTTTGCACCTACGAAGTAAGTTCTCGGAGTAGCTGGTCCATAGATATACCCTGCGTCCTTAAGTTGACCAAAGTCTAGGTCACTTTGGAATTGGTTTAGTGCATTCTTTACTCCACCATTGATCTCCAACTCACGGCTACCGCCTAGGCTAATTGTATATGCAACCTTTAGTCCTAGATCCCAGAATGGTTGAGCATTTACAAGCTCATCCGATGGGATAGTACCTTGAAAGTGAGGCACTAGCATAGGGCCAGTATATGTACCATTGGCATTTACAGATAGCGCAGAGGTTGGGTTATAGGTAAAGGCTAGGTAACCATAGGCATTAGGAGAGCGTAGCATCTCGGTAACTGGAGTTACATCTGGATTCTCGCTCCACGCAAATGGAGTATCATACTCTGAGCTCTGAAGTGTAAAGCCACCATTGAATAGTAGTAGATTACGGTAGTTCATTCTCGCCTCAAAGTTCACACCTGCAATAGTTGCACCCGAAGCATTTGTACGCTCAAATAACAGGTTGCCCGCTGGGTCAGTACCCATTGGGGTAAGTACAAATACATCATCAAGTTTAGTGTAAAATCCTTCGGCCGTTAGGTTCACAGTAAGGTTATCCCAGCTATGGATAAAGTCTGCCGAAAGAGTTAGTGAGTTTGAGTACTCTGGGCGAAGATTTGGATCGATTACGATAAGTGATATCTCACCACCAACTGCCGCAACGTGTAGATCTTCGTCATATGCCTGAGGCGCACGGAAGCCACTACCGTAGCTTGCACGAAGGGTAAGTGGCTCTACTGGTACATAGCGAAGCGATGCCCTAGGCGATATAATTAGATCACTAACTAAACTATGCTTATCGACACGACCACCAATCTGGATAGAGAGATCGCTATTTCTCCACTCATTCTGTACATACATCCCGTAGTTCTCAGTAAATTGCACCAAGTTACGGTTATATCCTGCCATATAGTCGTGAAGATAGTTATTTGTGTACTCAATCCCTGCTGTAAGTTCTGAGGGCATAAATAGGAATCTATCCATATTAAGGGTATACTGTCCCCCACCTACAACGGTTGCATCGAATGTATCACCATAAGCATTAAGGTCTTGACCTGCACCAAAGTAGCTATCTCTCGATATATTCTGTGCAGATAGATAGGCGTTGAAGCGGTGGTTCATATTATCTGAGATAAAGTCATACTTCACTCCACCACCATCGATTCTATGCTGTAGCTCCTCGGCGATATTGGCCTCGTGTGCTGGGCGATCCATCATATCTCCTCCTCTACGATACTCATCCATATGGTGGTACTCTAGTGTAATACGCGAAAGGTCAGTGAATCTATAGAAACCGCGTGCCCCAACTACTGTAGACTGTAGCGCTGGCACTTCAGAGAATGTATCACCATTACGGTCATACGAAGCTCTATCTCTAAGCATCGAGAAGATATAGACTCCCGACTTTCTATCGTCTGAGACCACTGAGGCATTTAGTGAAGTGTTGATATCTGCTCCACCACCCTCATATACTCCTGTGCTATTAGATAGTTGTACACCCGACGACTTAGGCTCTCTAGTTATAATATTAACCACCCCTGCAATTGCGCTACTACCAAATAGTGCTGAACCACCACCACGAATAACCTCAACTCGCTCGATCATAGACTCTGGAAGTTGCTCTAGGCCATAGACACCCGCAAGTGAACTAAATATTGGGCGGCTATCTAGTAGAATTTGTGAGTATTGACCCTCTAGACCATTAATTCTAAGGGTTGGCACACCACAGTTAGAACAGGTGTACTCCACTCTAAGTCCCGGTTGGAAGTTAAGAACCTCTGCCGCTGTATTTGCCGAGGTTGATTCAAATAGGCTACGTGTTGCAACCCCAACGATAGTTGTTGCCTTGCGCTTGCTAATAGCATTTCTGCTACTACTTACAACTACCTCCTCTACATCAATATATCTATCAGGATCTGTCCCCTCAGGGCTCGCTGGGTCTGCTGGACTCTCAGGGCTCTCTGGAGTTTCACCACTCTTTGCCACCTCGCCATCAATAGGTTCATTAGCAAATCCCACACCGCAAATTGTCAGTACCCCTAGGGCACAGATAAACTCTCTTAATTTCATTTTTATTATCTTCTATAGATTAATTTATAGGCCAAAGCGCCTCCTATTTCTCAGAAATAGAGGCTACAACAGTAACACCTAGACCTATTTATGGCGTTACTATTAACTTTAAAATTTATAGAAGATTGATTGGAGGGCCCCTCACACCGCACCTATTGGCATGGGGAGTAATAGTCCTTAGAAGTTCACCCCTAAGCCACTGCACCTGCGAGCTTCTGCTCAGTAGATTTGGGACAAATAGCGCAACGAGTAGCAGTAGTACCGTAGTTAGACTATCGATAAGTGCAAATGACGCTGCTGTATGGGTATGATCCTCAGATTGACAAGGGTGGGAGTGGGTGATATACCTATCCCCGATAAAGTGACTATGTATAAAGAACGTAGAAGATGCATAGTAGCACACAAATAGTGCTACTAGCATCTTCACGATCAGATTCTTTATATTTTTAGTGCTATACATCTCTCTTTAGAGCACAAAAGTATGGCTTTTTTCTGGATATAGCTATAACTACATCTAGCTATTTTCACCTCTATAGCTCTTTGCGTAATATATATTACTTATTATACGCAGCTAAGCCCTGTTCTAGGAACTGGATAAATCCAGCTACATCAAGGTCATAAGCACGTGGAGTAACAAGGATTTCGCTTGAATTAGGATCCATTAGGACGTAGTAAGGCTGTGCATTCACGCCAAACTGCTCTACTTGCCAAGCCGCATTGATCTTACCAATGGTCTTGCGTACTCGACCCCTAGAGTCGATTACCCACTGATCCTCTGGAAGTTCTTTCTTATCGTCAACATATAGTGCGATAATTACGTAGTCCTCTCTAAGCATTTGGTGAACTGTAGGATCACTCCATACATTTGCCTCCATCTCACGGCAATTCACACATCCGTGGCCAGTGAAGTCAATAAAGATAGGTTTGCCAACTGCCTTAGCGTACTCAACACCCTCTTCGAAGTCATAGAAGCCCTCTAGGCCGTGTGGTAAGTGTAGGAAGTCCGAGAACTTAGGCTTACCACCCTTAATTAGCTTTGAGTCTAGCGTACTTGCAACGTGTGCTCCAGTTCCCGCCGAGACATTAAAGTCTTGCGTAGTTAGTGGAGGTAGGTAACCACTAAGTGCCTTAAGTGGCGCACCCCACATACCCGGAATCATATATACTACGAACGAGAATGTGATAATCGCAAGGAATAGTCTCTTAACCGATATTGTCTTAGTCTCAGAGTCGTGCGAGAAGCGTAGTTTACCTAGCAGGTAGAAACCAAGTAGGGTAAATACTACGATCCAAATTGCAAGGTAAGTCTCTCTGTCTAGTAGTCCCCAGTGGTACGTTTGGTCCGCAACTGAAAGGAACTTAAGACCAAGGGCAACTTCGATAAAACCAAGCACTACCTTCACTGAATTCAACCAACCGCCTGACTTAGGAAGGTTCTTAAGCAGTGAAGGGAATAGTGCAAAGATTGTAAATGGAAGTGCGAATGCCGCTGAGAATGCAAGCATCGTGATGATTGGCTCCCAAACTTCGCCTTGAGTAGACTTAACGATAATTGTACCTACAATAGGACCAGTACAGCTAAATGACACTAGTACAAGGGTCATCGCCATAAAGAATACACCTAGAAGTCCGCCCTTATCTGCCGCTGTGTCTGTCTTATTAACTAGTTTCGACGGCATAGTGATCTCGAATGCTCCGAAGAACGATGCAGCGAAGATCATAAAGATTAGGAAGAATAGTACGTTTGGCACCCAGTGCGTCGCCAACCAGTTAAAGATATCTGCCGTTACAGTCTCACCACCACCGAAGTAGCTAATTGCAATTAGCACTGCGATTGGTAGCGTATATAGAACAATAATAGATAGACCATACATAGATGCCATAAAGCGACCTCTAGCCTTAGAGCCACTACCCTTAATAAAGAAGCTCACTGTCATAGGAACCATAGGGAATACACAAGGGGTAAGTAGCGCCGCAAATCCCCAAAGGATCGCCTCGATAATAACTGCCCATAGTGACTTCTGTGGCATATCTGTTCTGCCATCAACTTCACTCGAAGAGATAGAGGCAACATCAACTACATCAACACCCGGAGTTGGAGCAACTGTAAGTGTAGCTACAAACTCCTCTGGAGGAAGGCAGCTAGTATCGTCACACACTTGCCATTCGGTTACAACCTTAATCTCGGCATCAGCACCCGTAGCGTTAATGATTCTCTGTGAGAAGTTCGCAACGCTGCCGTAGTATCCAATATCCATCATAAAGATATCGTCATACTTCTGCTCTGGTTTATCAGGATCTTGAAGATCGCCATCAAGTGTTACACCCGCTGGAAGCTCGAACTTAATAGTAGTAGCATTAGGGCCACCTTCGTATGGACCTAGGTCATACATATGCCATCCATCAGCAGTAACTGCTTGGATCTGAATCTCGTCACCTACAACCTCTGCGCTCCAACTAACTGGATTTTGGAAGGCATCCGCAGCCGCCACTGCACCTTCAGTTGGCGCAATAGTCACAGTAGCCTCAAACTCCTCTGGAGGTAGGCAACTTGTATCGTCACATACCTGCCACTCAGTCATAACCTTTACCTCAGCAGGCGCTCCAGTTGTATTAATGATCTTCTGGTAGAAGTTAGCCACCTTGCCGTAGTATCCAATATCCATCATAAAGATATCGTCATACTTTCTTTCAGGCTTATCTGGATCCTCCAGAGCACCGTCTAGCACTACGCCCTCAGGTAGCTCGAAGGTAATAGTAGTAGCATTTGGACCTCCATCATATGGACCAAGGTCATACATATGCCAACCAACATTGGTTACGGCTTGAATGTGGATCTTAGAGTCCACAACCTTGGCACTCCACTTAACGGGATTTTCGAATTGTGCCGCTGCGCTCTGCACTGCAAATAGCGCTACGAGCATCAGAAATAGTCTTTTCATTACTTTTTTATAGGGTTTTTTATTATTTTTCTCTTCTAGCAATTTTTATGTGATGTGACACTATTACTACTTATTCATCTTCGCCCAACTATCCTTCAGACCCACTGCCTTATTAAAGCCCTCATCGGTCTTAACAAAGTATCCTAGTCTCTCGAATTGGAAGTGCTTTCCACTCTGAGCCTCGGCAAGAGATGGTTCGCAATATGCACTTACCACCTGTAGTGATTCTGGGTTTAGGTCATCAAGGAAGTTTCCGCTAGCCTCAGGAGCTTCGCTCTTAAATAGCCTATCGAATAGCTTAACCTTACACTCCTTAGCCTCCACTGCATTTACCCAGTGGATAATACCCTTAACCTTGCGGCCATCCGAGCTACCACCATTTGCAGACTCAGGGTCGTAGGTACATAGTAGCTCCACTACATTACCATCGCTATCCTTAATCACCTCGTTACACTTAATAATATATCCATAGCGTAGGCGCACCTCGCCATCTGGTTTTAATCTAAAGTACTTCTTCGGAGGCTCCTCCATAAAGTCGCTACGCTCAATAAATAGCTCTCTGCCGAACTTCACCTCACGAGTACCTGCGCTCTCATCCTCTGGATTATTAACGCATCCTATCATCTCGCCATCACCTTCATAGTTAGTGATAGTGACTTTAATAGGATCAAGTACTGCCATTCTACGCTCTGCAATCTTATTTAGATCCTCTCTTAGACACCACTCAAGTAGCCCTAGGTCGATAACATTATCACGCTTTGCAACGCCCACCTTCTCGGCAAACATACGGATTGACGCTGGAGTATAACCCCTTGAACGTAGACCGCAGATAGTAGGCATACGAGGGTCGTCCCAACCCTCAACGTAGTTCTCTTTGACTAGTTGTAGCAGCTTACGCTTACTCATAACTGTGTAGTTAATGTTTAGGCGTGCAAATTCATATTGGTGTGATGGATATATCTCCAACTCCTCGATAAACCAGTCATAAAGCGGACGGTGAACATCAAACTCTAGTGTACATACCGAGTGGGTAATTCTCTCTAGCGAGTCACTCTGACCGTGCGCATAGTCGTACATCGGGTAGATACACCACTTATCGCCAGTGCGGTGGTGCTCAGTATGGATAATACGATACATAAGCGGGTCACGCATCAACATATTTGGGTGCGCCATATCTATCTTCGCACGAAGTACACGTGCGCCATCAGGGAACTCACCAGCTCTCATCCTAGCAAATAGATCTAGGTTCTCCTCAACTGAACGATCACGATATGGAGAGTTAGTACCAGCCTTCTGAACAGTACCACGACCCGTACGGATCTCCTCTTGGGTCTGGTCATCAACATACGCCTTACCCTTCTTGATTAGCTCCACAGCCCAATCATATAGCTGCTCGAAGTAGTCCGATGCGAAGTACTCGCCATCCCACTGGAAGCCCAGCCAGTTGATATCCTCCTTAATAGAGTCTACATACTCAACATCCTCCTTTACAGGATTAGTATCATCGAAACGAAGGTTACACTTACCCTCATACTTCTTTGCAAGGCCAAAGTTAAGGCAGATGCTCTTAGCGTGGCCAATGTGTAGATACCCGTTAGGCTCAGGAGGAAAGCGAGTATGAACACGCTTTTCGCCCGTAGCTAGGGAATTTTCAATTATCTCCTCTATAAAGTTTAGTCTATCTGTTGCTGTACTTTCCATCTTTTTTTGTTAATATCCTAACGATATAATAAATCTAAGTTACATTAATTTTTTTGAATAACTACAAAGTTAGCTATTTTTTCTATATTTGCCTTATAAAATCAATATAAATCTATGGATGCAATAGTAAAATTAGAGACTATGAGGTTCTATGCCTCACACGGTTGCTACGAAACAGAACAGAGAGTGGGCGGAAGATTCTCCGTTGACCTTAGCTACTCATACAATGCAGCAGGGGTAATCGCTACAGATAACATCGAAAAAGCAGTCAGCTACCTCGATATCTACGCTATTACAGCCCAAGAGATGGCAATTCCATCGGCTACTATCGAACACGTAGCCAAAAGAATCATCGCAAAACTTATGTCAGAGTTCGCCGCAATCAAATTTGTTGAAATTTCTGTCGCAAAAATTACACCACCCCTAGGCGGTGATATTGAGAGAGTTAGCGTAACACTAAGATCAGAGCGTTAATTTTTTTTGATTTTTTTGCTCAAAAAATTTGGAGATAACAAAAAAGCACCTTATATTTGCAGCTCCTAAGACAACAAAACACAATGCGGATGTGGTGTAATTGGTAGCCACGCTAGACTTAGGATCTAGTGCTGAGAGGCGTGGGGGTTCGAGTCCCTTCATCCGCAC
>CAYJFH010000080.1:0-8823 GCA_964369485.1 uncultured Rikenellaceae bacterium
TTCCGCCACTCAATTTTTAGTAAAGGTGCTGAAAAATAGCGCCCAAAGTGGTTAACTTTATCAACTATCACCAAAAAAAAGCATATAAAAAGAGAAAATCTAGGAAAAACTGCTTATATATCGGAAAAAATGAGTATCTTTGTGCGCAATATATAAGTCAAAATAATTAAACTGCTATGGCTTTTCTAGACGACAAAATTGCAACAACTGGCCTAACTTTCGACGACGTACTACTCGTTCCGGCCTACTCTGAAATCCTCCCACGTGAGGTTAGTATTGCTACGAAATTCTCTCGTAACATAACCCTTAATACGCCTATCGTATCCGCTGCTATGGATACTGTAACTGAAGCTGCACTAGCGATCTCAATTGCTCGCCAAGGTGGTATCGGTGTGATCCATAAGAATATGAGCATCGAGCTACAAGCTGCTGAAGTACGTAAAGTTAAGCGTGCTGAGAATGGTATGATCTACGATCCAGTTACCATCAAAGCTGACCAAAATGTTGGTGAGGCTCAACAACTAATGCGTGAGAACAGAATTGGTGGTATCCCAGTTGTAGATGACAACTATAAACTAATTGGTATTGTAACTAATAGAGATCTTCGTTTCCAGAGCGATATGAGTAAACTAATCTCGGATGTAATGACATCTGAAGGTCTAGTTACAACTCAGAATCCAGATCTTTCTGAGGCATCGCAAATCCTACTAAAGAATAAGATCGAAAAACTACCAGTAGTCGATGGCAATGGTAAACTAGTAGGTCTACTTACATACAAAGACATTACAAAGGTTAAGGATAACCCAAGTGCAGCGAAGGACTCAAAGGGTCGCCTAAGGGTTGCTGCGGGTGTTGGTGTTACTGCCGATACTATGGAGAGAGTTGACGCACTAGTAGAGGCTGGTGTTGATGCAGTAGTTATTGACACTGCTCACGGCCACACTCTAGGTGTTGTTGGTAAACTTCAAGCGGTTAAGGCTAAGCACCCACATATCGATGTTGTTGTAGGTAATATCGCAACGGCTGAGGCTGCAAAGATGCTTATCGAGGCTGGCGCTGATGGCGTTAAGGTAGGTATTGGACCGGGCTCTATCTGTACTACTCGTGTTATTGCAGGTGTAGGTGTACCACAGCTCAACGCAATCTACGACGTAGCGCAAGCAGCTAAGGGAACAGGCGTTCCAGTTATTGCTGATGGTGGTATCCGCTACTCAGGCGATATCGTTAAGGCACTTGCTGCTGGAGCAGATACAATTATGGCAGGTGGACTATTTGCAGGTGTAGAGGAGTCTCCGGGAGAGACTATCATCTACAACGGTAGAAAGTTCAAATCATATAGAGGTATGGGATCACTAGAGGCTATGCAACAGGGCTCTAAGGATCGCTACTTCCAAGATGTAGAGGATGATATTAAGAAGCTAGTACCAGAGGGTATTGCGGCACGTGTACCATATAAGGGCTCACTAAGCGAGGTAATCTATCAGATGGTAGGTGGTCTGCGTGCAGGTATGGGCTACTGTGGTGCTAAGGACCTTGAGACTCTTAAGGGCGCTAAGTTTATCCGCATCACTGCAAGTGGTATGAGCGAGTCTCACCCACACGACGTAGCTATTACTCGCGAGGCACCAAACTACTCGCCAGAGAAACTTTAATCACTTAAATTAAGGCAATGACTGAGAATTTAAATGAGGTAAATGCTGAACTTGATATTGAGATTTCCGAGGAGATTGCCCAAGGTACTTACTCAAATCTAACAGTAATTTCACACTCTACCAGTGAATTTGTACTTGACTTCGTGCGTATAATGCCGGGTCAGCCAAAGGCACAGGTTAAGAGTAGAATTATACTCACTCCTGAAAATGCTAAGCGACTACTCGCAGCCCTTCAGGATAACGTCTCTCGCTATGAGCAGATGGTTGGTAAGATTGAGGCTCGCAGCCCAGAGATGCCACCAGTGATAACTGGTTACTCTGGACTTGAGAGCTAGAGGGGATATATTTTTAAATACACTTTATTTTAAAGAGTGAGATAGATGATTGAACCCACACCTATAGATGTGTCGCTACTACTTAGCCTTAACGGTGATGGTGGGGCGACACTCGATTTTTTAATGTACTGGATATCGGCGAAGCTCACTTGGGCTCCGCTATATCTGCTTTTGCTATATGGGGTATATAGAAAATTTGGGCTGCGCAAGCTACTATGGTTTATTGGGGCTGTTGTGCTTGTCATTGTACTTGCCGATCAGACTGCAACGCTCGCAAAGACCTACCTACCAAAGTTACGCCCTTCACGCTACGAGCCACTCGAAGGTCTGATCCATACTAACATATATGGATACCGAGGGGGGCTATATGGAACTATCAGCTCGCACGCCGCCAATAGTATGGCACTCTGTATGCTATGCGGTATGGTATTTAGGCGCAGGTGGATTTGGTTTAGCCTTGGCCTCTGGGTAGCAATAGTGAGCTATTCGAGGATATACCTAGGGGTACACTACCCATTTGATATAGCCCTTGGCCTCATAGAGGGGGCAATGTGGGGTTGGATAGTGGCGAGAATTTACTGTAAAAAAATATTAAAGAGATAGATATATGAAGATTTTCAAGAGAGTACTTCCACATATTGTCGCACTTGCGATCTTTGCACTTATTTCAACTGTGCTATTCTACCCTGAGCTTCAAGGTAAGGCTCTGCGCCAAGGTGATGCTGTAAACCACGAGGGTATGGTAAGGGACCTAAATAGTGCGCTAGAGAGCGGCGAGGAGCACCCTAACTGGCTCGGGGGAATGTTTGGTGGTATGCCATCATATACCCTTAGTATAGATAGTGGTGTGCAGCTATTCTCGCTAGTGAATCTTCACCACGCCGATAACTCAGCACTGATGATATTCCTTGCAATGTCGGGCTTCTACCTGATGTTGATACTAATGGGGGTAAATCCGTGGATGGCACTTGCAGGCTCGGTGGGTTATGGCCTCTCGACCTACTTCCCTATAATTATATCTGCTGGCCATATCGTAAAGATGTGGGCTCTACAGTGGGTTGCACCGCTTATCGGTTCGATATGGTACGCCTACCGCCAGAATCGCTACCTAGGCTCTGCCTTAGCAGCACTCTTTACAGCACTACTGGTTGGTAGCTCGCACCACCAGATCACCTACTACTTCCTATTTGTAATTCTAGCTCTTGCCATTGGTCAATTTATTATGGCGTATCGTGAAAAGCTACTTAAGAAGTTTATTATCACCTCTGCTGTTCTACTATGTGGCGCTGGACTTGGAGTTGGTAGCAATGCCGTTGTGCTATACTACACTGCCGACTATGCTGAGGTTTCGACCCGTGGGGCTAAGAGCGATATTATCACCGAGGGCGATATTAATAGCACAGATGGCGGACTAGATAGGAACTATATCACGCAGTGGAGCTACGGCAAGGCTGAGACCTTCAACCTATTTATCCCGAACTTTATGGGTGGTGGGCGCAACTTTACCGAGGATGGCGAGCTAAATGGAGAGCTATCGAAGTACCAAGTACCTGAGGGGTACTATAAGAACTTCCCATCATACCACGGCGATCAACCATTTACCGAGGGCCCAGTCTATATCGGTGCGCTACTTATATTCCTAGCGATATTTACACTATTCCTTATCCCTGCTGCCTACAAGTGGTGGATACTTGCCCCGATGATACTATCAATTCTACTATCGTGGGGCCATAACTTCTCGTGGTTTACAAACCTATTTATCGACTACGTGCCTCTTTACAATAAGTTTAGAGTTCCATCGATGATGCTAGTAATTGTTGAGTGGGGTATTCCACTCCTTGCGTCACTTGGACTATGCAAACTATATAAGATGCGTGATGGACTATCAATTACCTACACCCCAAAGATCCCTACCGAAAAGGCACTATATATATCTACGGCAATAGCTGGTGGATTTGCGCTATTCTCAGCACTTATCGTCCCATCGATGATGAGCTTTACAGCCCCAAGTGATAGTGCGCTAGGGATGCCAAATGACCTACTAATAGCTATGGAGTCTGAGCGTGCATCGATGCTCAGCGCGGATGCTTGGCGCTCGCTACTATTCGTTCTACTAGGGGCGGCAACACTATGGCTCTATATCAAGAGGCGCATCGGCAGTGTTGTAGTCTTTGGTATAGTTATGGTAACGCTAGTGACTATCGACCTCTTCGGGGTAGATAGAAGGTATGTATATGCCGAAAAGTTCGTCTCTAAGGTAGAGGCCAAAGCAGTGCAGCAGATCGATGCAGATAGGTATATCGCCCAAGATACCACTAACTATAGAGTGGCTGACTTCTCGGCTGGTGATCCATTCTCTTCGTCTCGTGCGTCGTACTTCCACCGCTCGATTGGTGGTTACCACGCCGCTAAGATGCAGAAGTACCAAGACCTTATCGATATGCACCTATCTCAGATGACATCGCAGGCATACGATATGCTAAATACAAAGTACTTTATAGATGATAAGGGGCAGGTAATGCCTAACCCGGGGGCAATTGGAGTTGGCGTAATTGCCGAATCTGTACTGTGGGCTAAGGATGATAGCGAGGCTCTACAACTTATCGGCAGCTCTGAGTTCGACCCTGCAAGGGTTGCAATAGTAGAGGTAGATGATAGAGAGGAGATAGCAGGTGCTGATATCACTACTCCACTATCTTTAGGCGATACGGTGACTATGGCGCACTATAGCCTAGGGGAGATAATCTATAAGGTAAGGGTTTCGGAGCCTAGACTAGTTGTCTTTAGCGAGGTCTACCACGATGACTACCTAGTATATATCGATGGTGTGCAAGCAGAGGCTATTGAGGCTGACTATCTCCTTCGAGGAGTTGTAGTTCCGGAGGGCGAGCACACAGTTCGTTGGAAGTTCACCCCACCACACTGGGGGCTTACACATAGAGTCGCAGCAATATCAACAGTAACGATTATTGTATGGCTACTCCTTGCAATTGTTCTACCACTAATAGTAAAGAGAAGACGAGATGAGCAAGCAAACTAAAGTATATACGGGGCGTATAGCCTCGACAGTGCTACTAGGTGTAGCGCTATTTCTATGTTCAGTATCTACCTACGTCCTACTAGGTGCGAGCAGTAGTATCCACAACCTTGTGGGTACAGTAAATCTATCGGTAGAGGTACTCGACACCGCTAAGGTCGATAGTAGAGCCATCAGCGAGCTACTAGAGCAGATCGAGGGAGTATCCTCGGTTAGCTACATAGATAGCGATCAGGCACAGAGAGATTTCTCTGACTTTATCGGCTCAGATATCACTAAGTATGCAGGCGAGGGAGTACTACCTAGTACATTTCTAATGGAGATAGAAGCGACACACGCCGAGGTAGATTCACTTAATGATATTAAGCTTAAAATCGGTGAATTTGGCTGGGTTGACGGTATATTCCATCAGAGTGCCGTTGCCGAGGGTGTAGTTGAGAATCTATCTACTATTGAGCGATTTGCAGGCTACTTTGCTTGGATATTTGGACTCTGCACACTACTATTGGGTTACCTAAGTACTAGAATATCGGTCGGCGCGCTATGTAATGCGTACGGTAGATCTAAATACAAAGAGATATTCCGCAGCTCTATTAGGTGGGCGGTGGTACAGGGGCTACTATCAGCTCTTATCGCAATTGGAATGCTATACTTTACAGTTAGCTATACCCAAATTACGATGCCTCACCTTGAGTTCACTTCAGTTACCCTACCACTTATTGCCTCAGGTATAGTTGTAGTGGCGACCCTTGCAACACTAATATTTACACTCATTGCAATATTAATTCAAAGATTAAGATAATGACCTTTAATAAGAAAAATTACACTCTGCTACTTATTTCAGTAGCACTACTAGTTCTAGGCTTTATACTGCTTTCGGGCGGTGGCGTTGAGAATCCAGAGGTTGAATTCTCAGAAGATATCTACTCATTCCGTAGACTATGGGTTGCCCCTATAGTTATCGTTGGAGGATTTGTACTTACTGGTATCGCTATCTTTAGACGCTTTAAGTCATAGTATAATGGAGACTCTTGATGCAATAATTCTAGGTATAGTCCAAGGCTTTACCGAATTCCTACCCGTTAGCTCCTCTGGGCACCTTGTGCTCTGTGAACACCTACTAGGGGTTAAGGAGAGTGGCGATACAACATTTGCTGTAATGGTGCACTTTGCAACAGTTATGGCAACCATTACAGTCTTTGGTCGTGAGATAGTGCGGCTACTGGGTGGTGCACTAAAGTTTAAGTACAATGAGGAGACTCAGTATGTGCTTAAGATAGCACTGTCGATGGTTCCTGTACTAATCGTCGGTCTTTTCTTCAAAGATCAGATCGAGGCGCTATTCTCGGCATCGGTAGGCTTTATCGGCGCTATGTTGCTTGTGACCTCAGTACTTCTAACTGTTTCATACCTTGTCTCAAAGCGTAGAGGGGGTAAGGGACCAAAGGAGATAACCTATCGCAACGCCTTTATTATAGGTATCGCTCAGGCATTTGCGGCAATTCCGGGCATATCTCGCTCGGGTAGTACCATTGCAACGGGACTGCTAGTTGGTGAGCGTAAGGAGAACCTAGCGAAGTTCTCATTCCTGATGGTTCTAGTTCCAATTATTGGCCAATCTATCCTAGAGATTGCCGACGGAGCAATTAGCTTTACCTCGGCTGGCATTCCAATGATTGCAGGGGTAGTGGCGGCATATATAAGTGGGCTTGTGGCCTGCAAGGCGATGATTGCAATAGTGGGGCGTGGTAAGCTATACTACTTTGCGATATACTGCTTTGTAGTCGGGCTTATAGCAATTTTTAGTTAATAGTTATGATTTTAAATATAGATAAACCATACGGTTGGACTTCGACCGATGTGGTGCGCAAGTTGCGCAATGTGATGTTAAAGGCTGGCTACCCAAAGAGGGTAAAGGTAGGCCACGCAGGTACACTAGATCCACTAGCAACGGGTGTGCTCGTGGTATGTACAGAGAAGGATACAAAGCGTGTGAATGAACTTCAGGCTCAGAGCAAGGAGTATATATTTACCCTTGAGCTAGGAGCTACAACGGTATCATTTGACCTTGAGCACCCAATATCTGAGAGGTTCCCAGTAGAGCATATCACCGAGGAGATGGTGCACGCCGAAGTGGCGAAGTACCTAGGGGTTCTGAGCCAAGTGCCACCACTTTACTCTGCAAAGCGAATTAATGGGCAGAGAGCCTATGAACTGGCTCGAAGTGGCGAGACGGCAGTAGAGATTAAGGCTGCTGAGATTGAGGTATATGCCATTGAGGTGGTAAGTATTGAGATGCCGCTAGTTACCATTCGCGTTGAGTGCAGCAAGGGAACCTACGTTAGGAGCCTTGCACGTGATATTGGCCTAGGTCTTGATAGTGGTGCATACCTAACTGAACTGCGCAGAACTCGTAGTGGCGACTTCCTTGCCTCAGAGGCATTAGACATAGATGGAGCCACTGAAATAGTATCAAAGTACGAAAAAGTGGAGCAGTAGCGAAACATTTATAGGTATCTTTGCGTATTAAAATAATAGGATTTGATATTAATTTTTATAAGATGAAACTTTCTCAGTATAAGTACGACTTCCAGCCAGATATGATGGCTAAGTATCCAACAGATGACCGTGATGGCTCTCGCCTACTGGTCTATGACCGCAAGAGCAAGAAGGTGGAGCATAAGCTCTTCTCTGACCTTGTTAACTACTTTAAGGATGGCGATGCCCTTATCCTTAATAATACTAAGGTATTCCCTGCGCGTCTATATGGAGTGAAGGAGAAGACCGAAGCTGAGATCGAGGTATTCCTACTGCGTGAGCTTAATGCTGAGATGCGCCTATGGGACGTACTAGTTGAACCTGCACGTAAGATCCGTATCGGCAATAAGCTATACTTCGGTGAGGATAGTGCAATGATTGCCGAGGTTATCGACAATACTACATCTAGGGGACGTACACTTCGTTTCCTATATGATGGTGACTACGATGAGTTCCGCGAGGCGCTATATAAGATAGGCGAGATGCCACTTCCAACGTGGATTCGCCCCCATCCAGAGGAGATTGACAATGAGCGCTACCAAACTATCTATGCTAGCGAAGAGGGAGCAGTTGCTGCCCCTACCGCTGGACTTCACTTCTCTAAGCACCTGCTAAAGAGGATGGAGATTAAGGGTGTTGATATCGCTGAGGTTACACTTCACGTAGGTCTAGGCTCATTCCGCTCGGTAGATGTCGAAGACCTTACAAAGCATAAGATGGAGTCCGAGAGGGTTATTATCAACGAAAAGGCGTGTGATGTTGTAAACAGTGCTAAGGAGCGTGGCAAGAGGATCTGTGCAGTTGGCACAACCGTTATTCGCGCTACTGAGACCTCGGTATCGAGCGAGTCGTTACTAAAACCTTACGATGGATGGACAAATAAGTTTATATTCCCTCCATATGACTTTGCCGTTGCAAACTGTCTAGTTACTAACTTCCACCTACCATATACTACTCAACTTATGATGGTTTCGGCATTTGCGGGCTATCGTGAGACTATGGAGCTCTATAAGATTGCCAAGGAGGAGGGCTATAGATTTGGAACTTATGGCGATGCTATGTTGATTCTATAATTTGAATTTTTATACACTTTTTTTGAGGGTGAGGTACTTAATTGGTACTTCACCTTCATTTGTTTTATCCATTGGCATATATGGTTAGGAAGGTTGTGCAAGGGGCGATGACTAGGAGTGCTCCGAAATCGAAGCGAGAAAAAAGCACCCGTGTGCGGGGACGCACCGACTTGGGGGAGTTAGCTCTA
>CAYJFH010000081.1:0-8608 GCA_964369485.1 uncultured Rikenellaceae bacterium
GCCCTGCAAAATTCTTTACGCCATCTTTCCATATGCCTTCACAGTGGTATGCACTCTGCTTTGTGAATATATTTGTATAGAGTCAAGCTAGAGAAACTTGCAAGAGGCACGACGACTCCCCCGAGGCGTGCCCCTCACACAACCTCGCCAATGATGATAACATCAGGCTCAATATCTATATGAAGACGTGGGGGCTAAGACCTAATCTAAAAGTCCTAGCCCCCACGTATATTAGTATAGTCAGTTTTGCTACTGCTTCTTCTGTGCTACCTTTGCTATCCAGCGAGGGATAATAAGTGCACCTACAATTAGATATGGATAGAATGTAACGCCACGCCAAATCAGGGCGATAATTGGGGTAAGGTTAGCCCCATCAGCTGGAATTATATCACCTAGGAAGTTACCGAAGATATATTCGGCAAAGCCAGCTCCCCCGGGTGTCGGAGATATAATCATCGGTACCCACATTGCAAGTTGGCGAGCAAATACTAGCAGTTGGTCGCCAAGGGTCATAAATGCCATAAATATCGCATTGGCAACAAGGAATCGAGATGTCCAAGATAGTGATGTGGCAAGGAATGCCTTGATCCAGAACGAAGCATTATAGTTCTTAATCTCACGGGCACTGATTTCAAGATCCTCGGCAGTCTTCTCAACCCCCGCTTTCCATCTCCTAAGCAGCTTCCACGAGAATATCCTAACTAAGAATCTTCCGAGCCCCTTGGCATTGAAAAACAGTCCATAACTTAGTGCTAGGGCAAGTCCAAGTTTGATTAGGTAGCCAGCAATAACAAGTGGCATAAGTGCAGATGCACCACTAAAGCCAAAGAGGGTATCCCAACCCACAAGCAGAATAACTAGTGGGAAACATAGGGCAAAGAATAGTTCGTCGAAGAATGCAGTGAGCATTACCATAGTGGCGGACTTTCCCACAGATAGCCCCTCCTTATGGACATATACCACCGCCACGGCCGTTCCTCCAATGGTCGAAGGCGTTATTGCCGAGGTAAACTCCCAGAGCATAATAACCCTGAATGCCTGCTTCCAGCTAAGCTCTCCACGGGCAAATAGTCTAATTCTTATGATATAGCCGAGGTCACGACCAACCATAAATAGAAAGGCTAGTAGAATAAAGAGTAGGGTCTTGAGTGTAAATTCAAGACCGTAAAAAGCGTTTAGATCAACCTCACTGGCAATAAGCCAAGCCGCCGCACCCAATCCCAGAGCTACTGGAATTGAAATTTTCCATAGTGATACTTTCATATATTACCCTCTGTAGTCCTCCTCTTCAATCGACTTAGGTACCTTGATAAAGATTGTTGTTATTATTTCAAATAGACCAGATGCTGCGATCCAGTACCCTGCAAATGCGATAATCCACGAGCTGCTATCCATCGGGAAGAATAGCATAATTACGCCCGATAGGCATAGTAGCGCAGGGAATATAAATACAGAGTTCTTTAGTTGAGCTCCAGCCTGTCTTAGACTTCTAAGTACATAGAGCTGCCAAAGCCCTAGCAGTACCACAAAGATACCCAGCACATACATAAATGCTACGGCAAGTATCGAAGGGGTTAGCAGTATTATAAGTCCTATGATTGTTGCGGTAGCTGCACCAAATAGGGTAAAGCCACGAGCAGAGGACTTCTGCTCTATTGGGCGCTTTGCCGTTAGTGTAGAGATAAGCTCCACACCGCCAAGTACTACCATAAGTGCTCCGAGTACTCTAATTGAAAACTCGATGAATTGTGACGAGTTATTGGCAATCAGAAGACCTGCGGCAAGGGCAACGAAACCCCAAAGTACGGAGTTTTTTGAACGTATGTATCCTTTCATTTTTCTATTTAATATTTAGGTATTTGCGGGGTAAAGATACAAAAAATAGACCAATATTAGAGTTATAAAGATTGATATTACCATATAAAAATAATATCTTTACAGCGAATATGGATCAAAGAGCAATAAAATCGATAAGCCTTTCGGAGCTAACCACCTCAATTGGGGGGGTACTTCGTTCACGCTTTAGTGATGGGATGTGGGTTGTTGCGGAGGTCTCGGAGTGTAAGGTAAACTCAGTGGGGCACTGCTACCTATCGCTAGTTGAGCGTCAGAGTGGTAGCACAGCGCCAATTGCTGAGGTACGCGCGGCAATATGGGCGAGTAGTTACCGTGCAATAGCCGCTAAGTTCCGCTCAGTTACAGGCTCTGATATCCAACACGGTATGAAGTTGCTATTTCACTGTACCGTTAGCTTTCACTCAGTATATGGCCTATCGCTAGTAATCGATGCTATCGATGCTACATATACCATTGGGGAGAGTGAACTCCAGAGGCAACAGACCATCGAACGCCTTACAGCCGATGGCGCAATTACACTACAGCGAGAGCAAAATCCACTACCTATGGTGGTTCAGCGAATTGCCGTTATTAGCTCGGCAACTGCCGCAGGCTATGAGGACTTCTGTAAGCAGATTGAGGATTCGGAGTATGCCATAGATATAACTCTATTCGAGGCGATGATGCAGGGAGAGAAGACCACAAGCTCTATTATTAGTGCCCTTGACTCCATACTCAGTAGCCACAAGCAGTTCGATGCAGTTGTGATTATTCGTGGAGGTGGTGCTGCTAGCGACCTTAGGTGGTTCGATAACTACGAGCTATGTTACTATATCTCGCAGTATCCAATTGCTATACTTACGGGTATTGGCCACGAGAAGGACGTATCGATTGCCGATATGGTTGCCTACCATTCATTTAAGACCCCAACGGCAGTAGCTGCAGGGCTTGTAGAGCGCATTGCAGTAATTGATAAGAGGATTGAGGGCTTTAGAGCTACTATCGAGCAGCTGAGCCAAGATATACTTATGGGCGAGTGGCGTAGAGTCGAGGATATTGGCCATAGATTAAAGATAGGTGCGAGTGCTACAATCTCCCAGAGTGAACTTGCCCTAGAACGACTAAAGGGGGAGATTCCGAATATTTTTAATGGTGTTATCCATAGGCATAGCAGCCATATTCAGGGTATTGCAGCGAGATTAACCCAAGAGGCAAACTTTATGCTTGGTAGTTCACAGAGGGCTATTGTGGGTGTGACCCAGAGGTTGAGAGTAGCGGTGCAGAGTGCTACAGAGCGTGAGGATATAAGGCTGCGCAGAGTTGAGGCATCGTTGCAACCCCTCGCTCTATCACTTATAGATAGAGAATTTAGTGGGAATCGTAGCCGACTAGATAGAGTAGAGCAATATAGCTCTAGGGCACTGGAGGGTAGCTCCTCGAAGTTGGAGTACCTATCGATGAGCTTCACTCGTATTGCTAGCTCGTTGATTGAGAGAAGGGATGCAGAGCTAAGGCTACTATGGGAGCAGGTGAAGTCGAATAACCCTCGAAGGATCTTAGAACTTGGATACTCTCTTGCGCTAGATAGCCATGGAAGAGTAGTGAAGGATAGTGGCTCGCTGAGCGAGGGTGATACCCTTCGAATAGAATTTGCAAGTGGTATTGCTACCACAGAGATAAAGAGTATTGAACAAAAAAATAGATAAAAAAGAGATGTCACAAGAACTTAGTTACAGAGAGGCTATTGCCGAGGTTGAGTCTATCGTTCGCCAGATGCAGGACTCAAGTGTAGATATTGATAAACTTGCCGAGATGGTTACACGTGCAACTGAACTTATTGCGCAGTGTAATACAAAGCTCAAAAAGGCGCAAGCCGAAGTTGAGAAGGCAGTAGGTAGTAACCAACAGATAGGATAGTTATGTCAGTTCAAACAGGAAGAAAGGTCGTAACGACCTTTAGACTCAGCGAGATGAAGGCTCGCGGTGAGAAGATATCTATGCTAACGGCATATGATTATACTATGGCTGGAATCGTTGATAGAGCAGGGATCGATGTGATACTTGTCGGTGACTCGGCAGCAAATGTAATTGCAGGCCATAAGACCACAGTACCATATACACTAGACAATATGATCTACCACGGGCAGACCGTTACTCGTGCCGTTGAGCGTGCCCTAGTGGTGGTCGATATGCCATTTGGTACATATCACGGTAACTCAAAGGAGGCGCTAAGCTCAGCAATTCGTATTATGAAGGAGACCGAGGCCGACGCCGTTAAACTAGAGGGTGGCGCAGAGGTTATCGAATCGGTAGAGAGGATCCTATCGGCAGGTATCCCAGTGATGGGTCACCTTGGGCTTACACCTCAATCTATCAATAAGTTTGGAACATATGCCGTAAGGGCAAAGGAGGAGGCTGAGGCTGAAAAGCTAATTGCTGATGCCCACCTGCTAGAAGAGGCAGGTTGCTTTGCTATTGTGGTGGAGAAGATCCCTGCAAAGCTAGCTGCTCGTGTAGCCTCTGAGCTTACCATTCCAGTTATAGGTATTGGTGGTGGCGGTGGTGTCGATGGCCAAGTGCTGGTACTATATGATATGTTAGGGCTTACCGAGGAGTTCTCTCCAAGGTTCCTGCGCCGTTATGCCTCATTTGCCCAAGAGATGTCCAAGGCACTAAAGGCATATAACGATGACGTAAAATCAGGCGATTTTCCTAATGAGAATGAGCAGTACTAAGTAGCGGTTTTATACTGCGAGAGTATATATTTAAGGCGATAGCATCAAAAAAGTGATGCTATCGCCTTATGCTTTTTTTGTGACCGTAGTGTGAGGCATAGTAGTTGCAGGTAAGAGTTTGAAAATTTTATCTGCACTATGAATCTAAAGAATACGGCATATAGATGGTGGTTGCTTGCCATTATGATGGTAAGTACAGCTATGGCAATCCTAGATACTACCATTATAAACTCGGTAATCCCAGAACTTCTAAAGGATTTTCATCAGACCCTCTCTAAGGTAGAGTGGATCATAACTGGTTATCTGCTCTCGATGTGTGTGATGCTACCAACGGCAGGGTGGCTAGCGGAGAAGTGGGGCTATAAGCGTATATATATTATCGGTATGGCGGCATTTACCCTAGGTTCACTGCTCTGCTATATGTCGATGAATCTCGAACAGTTGATTGCGGCACGAGTAGTCGAGGGCTTCGGAAGTGGAATTGTACAGTCGCTGGGGCTTGCCATTATTATAAGAAATTTTGATGTAAAGAGTAGAACCTTAGCCCTTGGACTTTGGGGTGTAGCCTCAGCCGCTGCGGTCTCGATGGGGCCATTCCTAGGGGGCGAACTCCTAAAGAACTTCGGGTGGAACTCACTATTTGCGGTCAATGTTCCAATCGGTGTGCTAAATATTATCGGGGCAATTATAATTATGCGCGAGGTCAGAGATAGTAATGCTGGGAAGTTTAACCTTTGGGGTATGCTTCTCACGGGATTGTGGGCTCCGATGCTTGTCGTTGGGCTTGCAATGGGTGTATCGCTAGGCGATGGCTGGCTCTACGGTTGGGACTCACCATTTGTTATCTCTATGCTGCTGGGTTCGGTGGTGATGGGTATAGGCTTTGTGGTCTTTAATCGCAGGAGCAGCTCGCCAGTTATAGACTTTTCGATATTTCGGGATCGCACATTTTCGCTATCTATTATAGCCCTAGGGTGCCTTGGTTTTGGATTCTATGGTGGTAACTATCTCCTACCCCTCTACCTCGAACACTCCCTGAGCTACTCGGCAATCGTGGTTGGTGGGCTCTATCTTCCAGTGGGAATACTGCAAGGTGCCCTCGCTCCGCTGAGTGCCGTGATAGCTAAGCGCACGGGTGAGTGGATACTCGTGATAATCGGCTTCTCGCTTTTTGTGGCATACCTTGCCCTTAGTGCATTCTATGGCGAGGGTACGCCATATTGGCTGATACTCCTCACGGTCTATATGCGAGGTGTGGGTTTAGGGCTTGCATTTACTCCACTCAATGCCCTTGCCGTTAGGTCACTCTCGCACGAGCAGATGACCTCTGCAAGTGGTATAAGTAATACCATTAAGCAGGTCTCGGGTAGCCTAGGTATTGCAATGTTTACTGCAATTATTGCCGAAGCTCTACGCCCATCTCCCTTTACAGCCGAGACCCCTGCCGAGCGCTACGTAGGTTCGGTCGATTGGAGCTATATTATCGCCGCCACCCTTGCATTCTTTGGCCTTATAGCTCTCTTTATGATGCGAAAACGAGGGGCTCAGCAATCGTAGTGTCATTTTACATAGTCAAGCTAGAGAAATTATATGACGGTCGACGACTCCCCCGAGTCGGCCGTCTTCTATGCGCTCCTTTCAGTCGCTTCTATTCGCCGGCCGCCTAGTCGTCGACCTTCGCAAAACTCCACAACATCAAGCAAGGGAACTCGCAATGGGACAGAGGCCACAAGGGAGTCCTCTCAAGCTAGATAAATTACATAGACGGTAGGCTACTTTTTCAATAACCACTGCACCATGGGTCTATAATATCAGCCAAGCGCCGCATAAGAGCTCACTACTTTTCAGCTTCAGGGCAGTACTCCAATATATCGCCGACATCACACTGTAACTCTCGGCATATTGCCTCCAGAGTCGAGAAGCGAATAGCCTTAGCCTTACCAGTTTTAAGTATAGAGAGATTCGCAAGTGTTATATCTACACGTTCGGCCAGCTCGGTAAGCGAGATCTTGCGTTTGGCCATCATTACATCTAAGTTTACTTGTATCATACTGTTAAGTCTTGCTCCTCCTTAAGTCCTTTGCAAATAATTAGTATTCTTGATACTATCAACATAAACACTCCGTCCATAAAGCCATCTAAAAGTGTTTTAATTAGTGCTTTGTTGCTTGTATCATATATTGCGCATGTTGCTAATGCAAGAACTATTATGAGACGAATGGCAAAGGTAGTTATAAGTTTTATGAGTCTAGTATTAAAGATGTCCCTTTTTATAACTGAGATGGTGGAGTGTATTAAAAGTTTTATCATAGTTACCATTAAAAGGATAATTATAACAAGGAATGGTATACCTATAATCTTATTTAGTAGAGAAATCTCGCTGCTCTCTGCAGAATTGTTAAGGCTATCGGAAGCGCCACGGCCAAAGTCAAAAAAATCAAGCATGATAGAGACTATAGTAAAGATTAGGTAAGCGACGTACAACCACGTAATCTGATTCAATAGTTTTGAGTAATTTTTCATTATTCGATATATTTTTATTGTTTATAATTGAATATTTATTGTTATTCGATATGTAAAAGTAAGTGATAATTTTGAATTTACAAAAAATATTATTGAATTTCGATAAAAATATACCTATTCCCCTTAGCCTGTGGGATGGCTATTTTGCGCTTTTTTAGTAACTTTGTCCTCATAAGTATAATAATCAGCCAGAGAGATATGATAATTGAGAACCAAGAAAATAGTACTATCGTTGCGCTATCAACACCAGTTGGTGGAGCGTTATGCGTTGTGAGAATGAGTGGCGAAGGGGCGTTAGAGATTGCCTCTAAGCACTTTCGAGGCGAGTTAAAGGAGCGTGTGGCTACATTTGGAACGTTTAGAGGTGCAGATGGCGAGGTGATTGACGAGGTGCTAGTGACCTACTTTGCCAAAGAACGCTCATTTACGGGCGAGGCGATGGTAGAGATCTCGTGCCATGGCTCACAGTGGATAGCCTCAGAGATTGTGGCTCAGTGTATAGGGAGTGGGGCAGTGGCGGCTACAGCTGGCGAATTCTCAAAGCGAGCGTTTCTCAATGGTAAGATAGATTTGAGCCAAGCCGAGGCAATTGCCGACCTTATTGCCAGCGACTCCAAGGCATCGGCACGAGTAGCTATGCAGCAGATACGTGGCGGCTACTCCGCAGAATTTTCAGCACTAAGAGCTGAACTTCTGTCGGTTATGGCACTTCTGGAGCTCGAACTTGACTTTGGTGAAGAGGATGTAGAGTTCGCCGATAGGGAGCAACTAGTGGCGATTGTCACTAAGATAATGGAGCGAGTAGAGCAGTTAAAGCAGTCGTTTAGGCTGGGAAATGTGCTGAAAAATGGAGTCCCAGTTGCAATTGTGGGCGCTCCAAATGTTGGTAAGTCAACACTACTAAATCGCCTAGTGGGCGAGCAGCGTGCAATAGTTTCATCGGTTGCAGGCACCACTCGAGACTATATCGAAGCGCAAGTCTCAATAGAGGGAGTAATGTTCCGCTTTATCGACACTGCAGGACTTCGTGATACTGATTGCGATATTGAAAATCAAGGAATTGAACGCTCGCGTGAGCAGCTCTCAAGAGCCTCTATCGTGGTGCACCTTCGTGATGGTGGTAACCTAAGTGGTGAAGAGGTGAAAATTTCAGCAGATCAGACCCTTATAGAGGTGGTGAATAAGGTCGATCTAAGCGAGCAAAGTGGTGCTACTCAGTGCGATCCACTCGCTGAAAATTGCATAAAGATATCGGCAAAGTATGGCGATGGGGTAGAGGAGTTAAAGCGTAGGTTAGTAAGCGCTGTGGGGCTTGATGATATGCGCACCGCAGGCGATATCGTTGTGAGCAATGCCCGCCACTTTAATGCCCTTAGCAGCAGCCACGAGGACTTTCTACGAGCACTAGGCGCAATTGAGTGCGGCCTCTCGGGCGAACTTGTCGCCTCTGAACTCCACCAAGCCCTCTCCAACATCGCCTCTATCACTGGCGAAATCACCACCGACAACATCCT
>CAYJFH010000082.1:0-8416 GCA_964369485.1 uncultured Rikenellaceae bacterium
TGCGGGGTGACCCCCGCGGGACGGGAAAACTTCGTTTTCCATGGTTTAGTTTGTACTAACAACATCAAGCTATAGCAATAAACACCCCATGGAAGGAGATGCTCTCGTTTGAGCTGTAAAGTGATTAAGAAATGGTGGCGATATAATTAGCAAAAGTTATTCAGTTGTAATAGTGGATGGCTTGTGGCAATTGGGCTTGTAGTATCTGTCTTTAAGGATTGTAAGATAGTATATGTGCTTATGTGGTCTCGGACTTCGGGGGGAAGTCGTCCGGACTCTATAAAATTTCTCTAGCTTATATAATATAACCACTATTCCTCCATACTTTGCGACAAAGGGATTAAGAAAGTAGGGGTATGTGTTAAGTATAGCCTAATTTTTATTAACTTTGTGGGCTAATTATTGCATATTTTTTAAGCAGTAAATTTGAAACTACCAAAACGATATAGATGGAGACAGGAAATTTTTATGATAAGCGTGCCGAGAGGTGTGTGCTAGTGGCAGTTATTACACCATCAGTTGGTGAGCGTACCGCTAAGGAGTACCTCGAAGAGCTAGAGTTTCTAGCTATGACTGCAGGGGCAGAGACCCTTAAGCACTTCACCCAGAAGATGTCGAGTCCGCATCGCAGGACATTTGTGGGCGAGGGTAAACTTGCCGAGATTAAGGAGTACTGCGAAGAAAATGAGGTAGATACAGTGATATTTGATGATGAGCTATCACCGTCACAGCTACGTAATATCGAGCGTGAAATTAAGCTAAAGGTACTAGATAGAACTAACCTTATCCTCGATATATTTGCCCAGAGGGCAACAACGGCATATGCCAAGACCCAAGTTGAGCTTGCGCAGATGCAGTATCTACTGCCGAGACTTACAGGTATGTGGACCCACCTTGAGCGTCAGCGTGGTGGTATCGGTATGCGTGGACCGGGCGAAACTGAGATAGAGACCGACAGACGTATTATTCGTGATAAGATCTCAAGGCTTAAGGATCAACTAAAGAAGATTGATAGGCAGATGATGACTCAGCGTTCGGGGCGTGGCTCGATTGTGCGTGTGGCACTTGTGGGCTATACTAACGTTGGAAAGTCTACTATCCTAAATATGCTAGCCAAGAGCGAAGTGCTGGCCGAGAATAAACTATTTGCGACCCTTGATACAACAGTGAGAAAGGTAGTGCTTGAGAACCTACCATTCCTACTATCAGATACAGTTGGATTTATCCGTAAACTTCCTCACCAACTAGTAGAGAGCTTTAAATCCACTCTCGATGAGGTGCGTGAGGCAGATGTGCTACTACACGTTGTCGATGTTTCGCACCCACAGTTCGAGCAGCAGGTAGACGTTGTTAATCAAACCCTAAAGGAGATTGGAGCCGAGGGTAAGCCTACATATCTAGTCTTTAATAAGATAGATGCCTACACATTTATCGAGAAGGACGAGGACGACCTAAGCGAGAGAACAGCTGAGAACCTATCGCTCGAAGAGCTAGAGGGTAGCTGGATGGCCAAGGGGCTCCCTTCGATATTTATCTCTGCGGCTAACCGCATAAATATCGAGAAGTTCCGTAACGATATCTACAAGATGGTACGTGAACTACATAGTGGCCGCTTCCCATTCAATAATTTTTTATATTAGTAAATAGACAAATATCTTAATGAAAAGATTGATAATGAGCCTACTGCTACTTTTAAGTATTACAGTAGTATTTGGGCAAAATCCAAAGTATATATTCTTTATTATCGGTGACGGTATGGGCTACGAGCACCTAAAGTTAGAGGATTATGGAGATGATGACGATGACCGTGATGATGACGACGACTACTATGACGGCAACTATAATGAGGATGATTACGATGACGACGATGACGATGATCGTGACGACCGTGATGATGATGATGATGATGATGACGACGATGATAGAGAGGGCTTCTTCTACTACCACTTCCCAGTTGTAGGTTCACAGATTACAAGCTCACTGAGTAGTAATGCGACCGACTCGGCAGCCGCTGGAACGGCTTTAGCTACGGGGCAGAAGACCAAAAATGGCACTATCTCGATGGATGGCACTCGTACTAAGAACCTACCATCTATTATGGTTACTGCAAAGCAGAATGGTTGGATGACTGGAGTGCTAACTTCGGTGAGTATCGACCACGCAACACCAGCTGCTTTCTACGCACATAGCAAGAGTAGAGATAACTACCACGAAATTTCGGATTGGGTGACCAAAACGGGGCTAGATATCTACGCAGGTGCAGGCTTTAGAGACCCAAGGGGCAACCTTAAGGCATACAAAAGGGCTGGATACACAATCTTTAGAGGCGATGATGCTGACCTAGAGGATGCACGCAAGGTAGTTTGGATTCAGCAGGAGGGTGAAAATAGCTCGCAACTTCCATATAAGGTTGACAGGGAGGATGACGATATGTCACTTCCAGATATGCTAGAGGAGACTATCGACTGGCTAGAGGAGGATCGTAGAGCAGGTAAATTTATCCTTATGGCCGAAGGTGGTGCTATCGATTGGGCATCGCACGATAACAATGCTAGGCGTACGGCGGGTGAGGTAGAGGATCTAATCGACACAGTCGAAGAGGCGCTAGACTTCTACGAGGATCACCGCTCGCAGACCCTAATTATCGTTACTGCCGACCACGAAACCGGTGGACTATACTTTGATAAGAACGGCAAGGCAAGGTGGCGCACTGGCGGTCACACAGACTCTAAGGTCCCAGTATTTGCAATAGGTGTAGGAGCTGAGAACTTTAGGGGTACATACCACAACACAGAACTTTCAGATAAGATTAGAGAACTATTAAAGTAAGAAATAATAACTATGGTAAGAGTAAGATTTGCACCATCACCAACCGGTGCGCTACATATTGGAGGGGTGCGTACAGCACTATATAACTACCTATTTGCACGCCGCCACGGCGGTAAGATGCTGCTAAGGATCGAGGATACTGACTCGGCACGCTTTGTTGAGGGTGCAGAGGAGTATATCATCGAGTCACTAAAGTGGTGTGGTATTGAGATAGATGAGGGAGTGGGTGTTGGTGGAGACCACGCGCCATATCGCCAGAGCGAGCGTAGGGAGCTATACCTAAAGTATGCCCTAGAGCTTGTTGAGAATGGATGGGCATACTACGCATTCGATAGTGCCGAGGAGCTAGCCGAGATTAGAGCTAAGAAGGAGGCCGAAGGTGGTGCATTTGCCTATAACTATAGCGTGCGTGGCGAACTTGCAACATCACTGAACCTATCCCCAGAGGAGGTAACCCGTAGAATCGAGGCGGGTGATCAGTACGTTATCCGCTTTAAGATGCCTGAGAGTGAGACTATTGTAATGCAGGATATGGTACGTGGCGAGGTAAAGGTCGATAGCTCAACGCTTGATGATAAGGTACTATACAAGTCACACGATAAGCTACCTACATACCACCTTGCAAATATCGTGGATGACCACCTAATGGAGATTTCGCACGTAATCCGTGGCGAGGAGTGGCTACCGTCACTTCCACTACACTTTATGCTATACCGTGCATTTGGTTGGCAGCGCCCAGAGTTTGCACACCTACCGCTGATCCTTAAGCCAGATGGTAAGGGTAAACTATCCAAAAGAGATGGTGATAGACTAGGCTTTGCGGTATTCCCACTAGAGTGGAAACCTAAGGTGGGCGATGGAGCTCGCGGCTTTAGGGAGGATGGTTACCTACCAGAGGCATTTATCAATATGTTGGCGCTACTTGGTTGGAGTCCGGGCGAGGATCGCGAGGTTATGACTATGGAGGAGATGATTGAGTGCTTCTCAATCGATAGAATCGGTAAGAGCGGTGCGAGATACGACCCAGATAAGGCACGTTGGTTCAATGGTGAGTATATCCGTAAGAGCCCAAATAGCGAACTTGCAAAGTACCTAAGAGTAGAGCTAGAGGCTCGCTCAATCGAGGCATCGGAGCAGAAGATAGAGAGGGTGTGTGAGCTAGTTAAGGAGCGCTGTGGCCTGCTCACAGAGCTTTGGGCTCTAGCTAGCTTCTACTTTGTAACTCCAACGGAGTATGATCAGAAGGTAGTAGCGAAGTTCTATAAGGGCGACAATCCAGCGCACCTTGCAAAGATTGGCGAGATTCTAGAGAGCTGTGCTGACTTTAGCGAGGCTACAACCGAGGCTGCCGTTAAGGCATATATCTCTGAGAACTCACTGCCAATGGGGCAGGTGATGAATACCCTACGCCTATCAATGGTAGGTGGTAGCGGTGGTGCATCTATCTTTGCCATTACAGAGGTATTAGGTAAAGAGGAGACACTAAAGCGTATATCAGCGCTTCTAAGCCAATCTTTTTAAGGTGTGCTGATAAGTTTTAATCTCGCCTAAGGATTAACTAATTTAGTGAAACCTAAGCAAGATATATATAGTGAAGTAGTGATTAGCAAAGATATTGCTGGTCACTACTTTTTTTGTGTAGGTAAATCAGCTTAAAAATTAGTAATTTTATTGTCCGGGGCGAAAAAATATAGTAGAGTTTTGTAACTTTTCTACCCCTCAAGCGTATAACCTTTAAAGACCACACCTTAAAGTATATGACCATATCGGAGTACAACATAGTTATTGACAAGTATGCAGATGCTCTGTTCCGATTTATGGTATTTACGACTAGAGATAGGGATGAGAGCCGAGATATCGTCCAAGAGTCGCTACTAAGGCTCTGGGAGAGGCGAGAACTCGTAAAGCTAAAGACGGCGAAGAGCTACCTCTTCACCATAGCCTACAACCTCGCAGTCTCATTCCACCGAAGGCAGCGAGATAGGCTGAGCACTCCGCTAGAGGATGCCTCTAGTTGTCAAGTAACAGATAGCACGGTGGAGTATGATAATCGCAATGAGCTACTGTGGCGAGAGTTAGAGAGTCTACCACTAGAGGATAAGACGATAATAATACTCAGAGATTGGGAGGGATATAGTTACAAAGAGATTGAGAATATCACCAAACTTAGCGCATCGCTAGTCAAGGTCAGAATCCATAGAGTAAGAGAGAAGTTACAAAAACGATTGAAGTCGATAGTATGAGAAAGAGAGATAAAATAGCAAAGATTCCAGCCCCAACCCTTATTTTTGAGGGTAAGGAGCTTTTAAAGCAGCAGCAGAGCGTGATCTATAAGCCAAAATCGACCACAAGAGCGAGGGTGTGGATTAGTAGTGTCGCGGCGGTACTCGCTATAGCCTTTGCATCTATATACTTCTTTAGGGGGCAGGGCGTAGATGATACTCAAAGTATAATCCTTGCCCATAGCACCCCAAAGGTTGAGACAGTGGAGGTTGAGGATGTTAAGCCACAAGTCGAAGTAGTAGAAGAGGTTGTTGAGGCGGAAGAGGTGGTGCATGAGGTAGCAGAGAGTGTGGAGCAAAGGGCAGAGCGTAGTTCTGAACCCACCGAAGTGCTCAGAGATAGTCAGATTAGCGATAGTGTTGAGGCAATAGTGGAACTTGCACCAAGAGATGAGACTGAACTCATTGACCCTGTAGTGCTCGTTGCAGAGTTAGTGGTAGAGCCTACTGTAACAATGGAGGCGATATTACGTGATAGTAAACCCGCGATTAATGAGCATGGCGCTGAGGCGAGAGCATCGAGAGAGGGCATAGCGCGCCGACCAGCGATGTCGACACAGATCGAAGCGATTATCGACCTATTCAAACCTAACCAAAGGCAGCGCAAGAGCCAAAGGAGTAAAGATGCCATTAAGCAGTTCTTCAAGGAGAACTTCTCTAATACAATTCAAATTGCAGAAAATTAACCACTAAATAACAACCTAAATGATACGAAATTTAATCCTTATTCTACTCCTAGCCCTAAGTGTAGGTGTAGCACAAGCAGAGGCTAAGAGGGACTCTGTATTTATCTATAGAGACAACAAGATCGAACCTGTCAGTGATTCGGTACTTACCTCAATCCTGAAATCCGATGGCTCAGACGTTAAGATTGTTAAATTAGACTCGCTTATGAGCAGATCAGATTCATCAACATTGATCTATCAATATTCAGATGGGAATCTGATCTTTAGTCCAGATAATGTTGTATATGTCCCAAATAGTAGTTTCGGTCTATTTGATGAGATAATCTATGGAAAGGAGGCTGTGGAGCTATCTCGAGAAGCGAATGAGCGAGAATTAGGATATCGCAAATGGTATTCGGGTGATGGCCATTGGGCTGGAATTTCCCTTATGTTCTGCGGATTGAACCTCCCTTCGGATGCTAAGTGGATGAGACAGAGCGCAGGATCCCTTGGCTTTAACTTTAACTTTTTTGATCAAGTTATATATGGCCGCGGCAACTTCGGTATCTTCACGGGCCTCGGTATGGAGATCAATACATTTAGATTAACAGATCCTATCGCATTTTCTAACGATCCAGTCACAGGGGCTGTAATTCCTAACTACGATAGGCTAAATCAACCAGATGTGGGTTGGCAGCGCAGTGAACTTACTACAGCCTATTTCCAAATTCCCCTACTATTTGAATTTAGATTCGGCGGGCACGGTAGTTTCTTTACTGATGGTTGGGTTAACTTCGGAGTGGTTGGAGCGTGGTGCTACGAGTCATTCTTTCTGGAGAAGAGCGATAAGTATGGTACACAGCGTAGGTGGCGAGGCTCAAATGTCGCACTATTCCGCTATGGCTATGAGATGAACCTAGGAATTGGTGCACTCGCTCTAAAGGCTAAGTACTACCCAGAGTCGATCTTTGAGGATGGTCTAGGACCGAATGTGTCGCAATTTAATGTCGGACTTGCCTTAACTTTCTAGTCTTTTGGTAGAAAAAGAGCGCACAAGGCTCAAAAAATTTGGTAGTTACGTAAAAAGAGCTTATATTTGCACCCTAATTTTATTAACAAATAACACAAAATTACTATGAAAGAGGGAATACACCCAGAAGGTTACAGAGTTGTGGCATTTAAAGATATGTCCAATGACCAAGTATTTTTGTGTCGGTCCGCTGTACAGTCGAAGGAAACTATCGAAGTGGATGGCGTAACCTACCCAGTCTATAAAATGGAAATCTCTAACACTTCTCACCCGTTCTACACTGGTAAGCAGAAGTTAGTTGATACCGCTGGACGTGTGGATAAGTTCAACAGCCGATACAAAAAACACATTGCTGCTAAAAAATAATTTTAGCGAAAAAGAGCAATTCAATTATTATAGTGAGGTCTCTATTCCGTCAAGGAGTAGAGACCTCACTTTTTTTGTACTATTTGAAATTTGGGCGATGTTGAGGTGAGAGATTTTTTATAGCGCTATACTTTCAAGTCATTAAAGTATATAAATATAGTAGTCTATTGTGGAATAACTCTGCTCTATATTTTTTATATAATCTCTATTATGTGGTCTTTTCCCGATTTCATAATTACTATATATAGTATAAGTTTGGGAAATTGATGTTTTCCTAGCAAAATAAGGGGTTATGGCTCTGTTTTTGCCAGTTTGAATATTCGAGATATTTAAGATTTTTATTAACGTTTAGTTAATTCACTCTACCTGCTTTCGACTTTTTTCATATTACTATTGCTCAAAGTACACTTATACTATTTATTTGCCATCGGCACTGCAAATAGAGCGTATAATTATTTAATTGAGTGTTTAAGGTAAATTAATCGTAAAATATTTTAAAATATATGGCGTAAATATGAAAATAAACTATTAACGAGTGGAAAATAAATAGCATTTTCTCACATAAAATTGTTTGAATATTTGATTTTTATATTTTTATTTCCTAGATTTGCAGTGAGGCTTTGTTGTGAGGAGTGTGAAAATGGCTCAAAAGCGGTGTTTCGATTTAGTTTTAAGTCGTTCGCTCAGAGCGGATTAGTGAGAAAGCAATGTTGAACGTAAATGTTTAAACACGGCTTTTGAGCAATATTTTCAATTCACCTCAAAATAAACCTAATTTTAGACCATAAATAATTTTTTAACCAAAACACTTTTCTAAGTATGAAAAAAGTTCTACTTCTTGCGATGCTTACTATGTTTTTGGGCGCTGGCATTCAGAATGCAGTTGCACAATCACTATCTGTAAGCGGTAAAGTAACCTATGCCGATGACGGATCCCCAGTTATTGGTGCTACTGTAGTTGTTGTGGAGAGCGCTACTGCTACCTTAACAGACGTTAATGGTATGTATCAAATCACAGTACCTGCCTCTGTACAAAACAAAGAACTACGCGTAACTTACGCAGGCCTTGAGACTCAAATCAAGCCTGTAACTTCTAATGGCGAGGTAATCAACTTCGAGATGCTAACTGCTGCTACTGATATCGAATCAGTTATCGTAACAGGTTACGGTTCGGCTCGTAAAGTTGGTACAATCGTTGGTTCGGTTGAGCAGGTAACCTCTAAGGAGCTTGAGAACCGCCCATC
>CAYJFH010000083.1:0-8259 GCA_964369485.1 uncultured Rikenellaceae bacterium
ACGCAGAACAAGTGAAGTTCCAAAATTCGCCAATTTCACCAATTTTAGAAGTTGTAGCGGTACAGAAACCCTAGCCTCACCCCATGCGTATCTACACCTGCACTATAGCTTGCATCGCCGTAGAGGAGTTCGGCGCCGATGGTCATATTGGGGATAAGTTCGTGGATATAGTTTGCTGATATGGAGAATTGTTGCTTAGGTAGGGCGGTGATTGGGGTGGTGTTTGGACGAAGTTCCCAATCTTTAGTGTTAAGTATTGAGGCTACAAGGTTACTTTGAGCCTTAGCGTTCCAATTATAGCTATATGCACCCACTAGCCCCATAATCCAGTAGGGGTGAAAGTACTTTGCATTACTGAGTGTGGTATGTTCGTAGAGGTTCATATAGTGCGCTGCTGTGCCTGCAAACATATCACTCACTCCCCTACCGATAGCACCGCTAAGGTATAGGCTATGGCCTCCGAAGTTAAAGTTATGAGATGTAGTCACTCCGAATGCAGGTACGTGGGTCTCAAGGCTCTCAACTCCGACGGTAGGGTCTGGGGTCATATACCTAAACATAGCAGAGAGTTGGCCAATATAGCTCCCACCCTTAGGTCTCAATATAACTCTGGCGTTGAAGTCAGGAAGGAACTCTGAGATTAGATAGCTATCGACCCCTGCAATGTAGTATAGCGTAGGAAATTCGAGCGAAAAGGCTAGCTGCACCTCCTGCGATGGGTTGAACGTATAGCGCACCTGCGGCAATTTATATCCATAGGTTGCAACTGGATCTGCACCATCGATAACATTTGGAGAGGTAATAGCATCTTTGCTTAGGCTCCACTCTTGCCCAATGAGAAAGTTACCGAAGCGGACATATCCACGCCCTAGGGTCATAGCTCCACCGGGTCCTCCGAAATCGGTCTCAAATGTAGCCTCAATCACCCCATAGTCTGTATCTCCGAGGAGCTTAAATATTAGCTTTGAGGAGCTCACATTAAAGCCAATCTTATCTGGGGTCAGCGCACTAAATGGCGCTGAGAATTGGTCTACATAGAATCCATCGCCACCAAAGCCAGTAAAGTCATAGTACCCCTTACCCGCAATATATCCACCGACCCCGAAGAGAAACTTCTGAGTTCTATCGGTCATAATAAATCGAGGGGTTCTAGCATCGCTAAAGATACTAGTCTGCCCAATTTCAAGCAACTCTTGGGCACGTGTGCTCATTGTATCGCGATTCTGTACGGTAACCTGCGCTCTCGCTCCTAGGCTTAGTAGTAGAAGTGAGGCTATTGCTAAGAGGTATCTATTCATATCAAACTTAAAATCTATTATTTAGAATTTCAGACTAAAATCAAATAGTATAGCGCCTGAGCTCACAGCTGGCGTTAGGTAGTTCAACCTCCACACATACTCTACTCTAAAAATCGAGAGTATATTATCTACTCCCACACCTAACTCCATATATGGCTCGTCCCCTATTGGCGATGATCCTAAGGGTAGAGGTACTAATGATGTATTTTTTAATGGATTATTTCTATCTGTAAGCTCGCCATAGACAGCTCTAAATGAGACTATCTCACGCCACTTTAGCAGCTTAATAAGGGGAATACGGCTAAGAATAAGACCATCGAGGTGGTAGTCAACACCTACGTGTGCATACCTATCATAGAGAAACTCTAGTGGGCGCATTAGCGAGAATGAGTGCACGTCGGAGGTAAAGTAAGTGAGGTTTGTAGATGGGTGCGGCAGTAGCATATATGGCACTTCACCCCACTCTGCACCTACCTTTGCCACTACATCCATAAAGCCAAATGGTTGGAGGTTAATTCGCCCCATACCGCTTAGTGTGGTCTCATTACGACTATAGTCACCACCAAGCAACCCCTTAAAACCAACTGTATGGCTTAGCTCAATGGTCGGGATATACTTATTTAGATTTCTGCGAGTACGGCGAGTTTGATATATCCTCTCGCCCGGTGCAAATCTAAGCCTTAGTTCTAGCTCACTCATCCTATATGATTGTAGGGCTAGTGGGTCGGCAAGGAATGAGAAGTTCGAGCTACCGGCAGTATTGTAGTTTCGAGCATATAGCTGCATACTCATACTATTTGCCCATTCTCTCATATATCGTAGTTGGAATAGTTCGACATAGGTGAGCTTTGTATCGCCTGAGCGCTTTGCCCACGAGAGTACATTCTCCTTGTCCAGTAGGTCGAAGCTACTACCAAATGTATGGATATCGTAGCTGTAGGTCGCCCTTAGTGAGTGAACAGGAAACTCCTTATATATCTCATCTTTTGGCAGGAAGCTCCACTCCAAAGATAGGTCGGTCTTCCACCTCTTATCATCAAAGCCGTAGGCTACAAGCCCATCGAAGAAGATATGCTCAGAGAGGTTTGGAGTTGTCATACCTCCAAAGGCTAAGCGTGTACCCTCAACGCTATTGCCCGAAAGGAATTGAGCCACGGGCCCAATATCGAAGTAGCTCTTCTTACCCGTTTGGTAGTAACCCTCAACGACCATTAACATCGTCTCCTCGAATATAGTCCATAGGCTATTTGAGCGTAGTCCTCTGGCAACATCTGCAACCTCTCGCTCCTGCTCGGTTAGTTGGAACTTCTCGGACACTTCGGCTATCTCTACTATTTGAGAGGGCTTACGAATCTGCTTAAAGCTCTTTGGAAAGTTATAGTTAGAGTAGATATTAGAGCGCTTAATATTGAGTGCTGGCATCGATTTGTTTGGTGATAGGTCGAAGTGCACATCATCGCTAAGCAGTAATACAACACCACTACTATCTCTGGCGAAGTATTGCTCTATAGATAGGTTATAGATAAAGTTTGCATCGGCAGTATTTGGAATACTAAGCTCAGCCTTTAGAATATAGGGCGCACCCTTGGATAGTGAGTCAATATTGACCGTTAGTGTACCTCTGAGCGATAGTGAGTGGTTCGAAAATGGAAAGAACTCTAGCTTTACAGCTCTCACCCCTTCGTAGTCTATAGTATCCTTATGGAGGTGGTATCTATAGAAGTTATAGGCATCGGTGCTCAGCGGAGAGACAAATTGGCGGTTAACCAAATATATATGGTTTGCAAAGAGGTCAATCTCAGGGACTGCCTCATTGAGAAATGCCAATACCGTGCCGCTCGAAAAGCGGTCATCTACCCCCTGAGAGTTCCTATATAGTACACTATCCTTGAGGTATGAATTTCCTCGGCCACGAGCTGATTGTACCACCTTCTCACGTAGCGAGATTGGAAGTACCTCCTTGCCAGTCTTTGGGTTTCTATAACTATGGCTATTAAGAAAGCTAAGGGAGTGGTTCTCATCGATTGGTTGGTAGTTATCTAGAGCTACCACAATACGCTCGTACCGCTGAAACTCAGCGAATTGATTAACACTGAGCATCCTCGAGCTATCTCGACTCGCAATAAGACGCTTAATAAGTCGAACCGCTGGGCTATCGAAGTTATAGTTTCGCCTCCTTGCCCTAACTGTCACCTCCTTTAGGTCACGAGTTTCAATGGTGTCCATAGGCGAGACACTGCCATAGGCCTGTAACTCAATAGCACCAATAAAGTTGATCAGAACGACCAACAACCATCTATGTAATAAATTTCTATTCAATAACTTCTCTCTTAAGTACAACGCTACGCTCTTTGGCCTCAACCTTGCCAGCTGCTAGTAGATATCCTACGGCCTTCTTAAAGGTCTTCTTGCTCATACCTGTGTAGATTTGAATATCGCTAGCCTCGCTCTTATCACCTACATCAATAGTACCATCTTGCTCCTCTAGGAGCTTTAGTAGCGCCTCGGCAGATACCTTTACTTGGTCGAAACCACGCTGCTGAAGGCTTAGATCGACCCTACCCTCTTCGGTAATTCTAGTTACCCACGCCTCTAGTTTATCGCCTAGGTAGACCTCACTAAAGATTTGAGAGTCGTAGATCATACCCCAGTGAGCGTTATTTACAACAACTCTAAAGCCAATATCACGGCGCTGAGCCACAACGATATTCACCTTATCGCCAACTTGGATTGTAAGCTCATCATTGTTGAATAGCTTATTTAGCTTCATTGTACCAACGATACGGTTTGTTGTATTATCAAGGTACGCTGCAATCATAATAGTCTCGCCTTCGCGAAGTGGACGCAGCTGATTTGCGTGCGGTACTAGTAGATCTTTAGGTAGTCCCCAGTCCATAAATGCACCGATTCTAGTAGATGCAACAACTTCAAGTGCTGCAACATCACCGACCTCTAGCTTAGGGGTTTCGGTAGTTGCCACTAGCCTATCCTCAGAGTCCATATATAGGAACACCTCGACTGTATCGCCAATTGCCCAGCCGTCGGTCTGTTCCTCTGGAATATATCTATTTGGAAGTAGCACCTCCTGCTCTTCGCTGTCTATAAGGTAAAGTCCTTGTGGGGTTTGACGAGCTATCTCGAGTCTATTTCTTTTGCCAATTTCCATCTCTTTCTCTCTTTGTTTAGGTTATGATATGGACTACAAAACCTCTTTGTTTGAAAAAGAGCCTATAAATCCACTTTTAGTGGTGCAAAGTTACCAAAATTTTTCCTATTTTTGGCGCTGATTGAGTTTTTCCCCTATTTTAACCCTAAAAACAACAATTTAAACCAAAGATGAACCAAGAAAAGAGCCTAAAGGTCGCAGCTATTCAGTGCGATATCATTTGGGAGAGTATCGAAGAGAACCTACAGAACATTGCATCACAGATAGAAGCATCGGATGCAGAGCTAATTATCCTACCCGAGATGTTTGCCACTGGCTTCTCGATGTCGCCAGAGCGCATTGCTCAGGCAGCAGATGGCACTATTGTTGAGACTATAAAGGCTATCGCCATAGAGAGTGGCAAAGCGATTATCTTCTCCGCAGCTATCGAGGATGGAGGCAAGTTCTTTAACCGCCTATTCTTTATCAAAGAGAATGGAGAGGTAAGTACATATAATAAGCGCCACCTATTCCGTATGTCGGGCGAAAATAACTTCTACAAGGGAGGAAGAGAGCGACTAATCATAGAGTACCGAGGCTTTAGGATTTGTCCACTGGTATGTTACGACCTACGCTTCCCAGTATTTTCGAGAGGTGCAAATGAGTACGACCTACTAATCTACATTGCATCGTGGCCAGAGAGCCGCTCATACCCTTGGAAGACACTACTAAGAGCCCGAGCAATAGAGAACCAAAGTTACTGCATCGGAGTAAATAGAGTCGGCAGCGACCCTAAGAATGAGTACTCAGGTGACTCGGTTATCCTTAACTTTAGGGGTGAACCTATCGTAGAGGCTACACCTAGAGAGGTCGAGACCATAGAGGCTACACTTAGCCTCGCGGAGCTAGATGGATTCAAGGAGAACTTCGCGGCATACCTTGATGCCGATAAATTTGAACTAAAATAGTTGATATGGAGATTTGGAGTGTTGGAGTAATAATCCTAGTAGGGGTTGTAGTGGGGGTAATTAATACCTTTGCGGGGGCTGGTGCATCGATTACAATTGCGCTATTCTCTATGTTTGGTATGCCACTTCCAATTGCAAATGCCACAAATCGCATATCGGTTCTTTTCCAAACTGTCACTATGTCGGCGGAGTTCCATCGTCAGGGACTCCTCGACTGGCGACTAGGTATTCGACTCGCCATACCTACTGTGCTCGGCTCGATTGTCGGGAGTCAGGTAGCTAGCTCGATTAACTCAACGCTATTTGCTATACTGCTCTGTATAGTATTGAGCCTTATGCTCATTATGCTTATCTACGACCCGACAAGGGCAATTAAGGGTAAGCTACAGAGGGTAGATCCTAAGTGGTACCACTACGCAATTCTTCTAGCAATTGGCTTCTACGGTGGAGCATTCCACGTGGGGGTGGGCTATCTATTCCTTACACTCTTTATTATGGGACTTGGCTATGACCTACTATCTGCTAATGCCCTAAAGGGCTTTGTAGTACTACTCTACACCCTATTTGCACTATGGGTCTTTGCCATTAATGGCCAAGTAGATTGGACCTACGGACTTATCCACAGTATCGGAAACGTTATAGGTGCATACTTCGCCACTAGATACTCCAAGTATCTACCTGTTAAGGTTCTACGCATATTCCTAATGATATTTATCGCCGCAACTATTACATATATTTTACTTTACAAACTATAGAATGAAAGCACTATTTCTAGCAACTATCACACTTCTGTCAATTGGATGTTCAAACGCACAAGATACAACCTACGCATATAATCAAGGTGAGATTGAGCCCGCAAATGTATTCTTTATCGACTCGCCTGAGTCACTAGACTTTGCAGGGCAGAGCGTTCCACTAAACTACCCAGATGTACTACAAGCACTCCAACGTGAGATGGGTGTAACTATGTATATGCACTCACGTACAATCCTTACACTCAGAGCTATGGAGCGCTGGTTTGCTGTGATTACCCCTATACTCGAAAAGCACGGAATCCCAGAGGACTTTAAGTACCTAGCGATGGCCGAAAGTAGCCTAAATCCTGAGGCAGTATCTGTTGTTGGAGCATCGGGGCTATGGCAGATTATGAAGGGTACTGCCAAGGAGTACGGTATAGAGACGGGCGATAATGTAGACCTAAGGTTCAACGTTGAGATGGCAACAGAGGCGGCCGCTAAGTACCTAAAGGCCGCATATAAGAAGTTTGGTGATTGGACACTAGCTGCGGCATCGTACAATATCGGTATGGCTGGAATTTCACGCAGAGCAACTACCCAAGGCGTAGAGAGCTACTACGACCTATTCCTACCTGAGGAGACAGCACGCTATATCTACCGCATACTTTCAATGAAACTAGTAAGCGAGAACCCTGAAAAATATGGCTTTAAACTTCGCGAGGGGGACTACCAAAAACCATTTGAAAACTACTCTACTGTAGAGATTTCAGAGCAGGATATTAAGTGGTCTGAGGTTGCAAAGAGATATGGAACGAACTATAAGACTCTACGCCTACTGAACCCTTGGATTCGCTCATATGAGTATGCAAATAAGGGCGGAAAGAGCTATACACTTAAAGTGCCTAACAAGGACTTTAGAGAGCTTGGATATTAAAATTTAAATTTAAGAAAAGATATGAAAGTAAGATCAATGACTGGATATGGTAGCGCTAAGTGCGAGCTATCAATCGGAACTCTCACCGTAGAGCTAAAATCACTTAATGGCAAGTCGCTAGACCTATCTTTGCGTGCGCCATCGTGGTGTCGTCCACTAGAGGCAGCAGTACGCTCGGCCGTTACCGCTGGAGTGCAGAGGGGTAAGACAGAGATGAATATCTCACTTAGCACCGAGAGCAAGGGCGCAAGTAACGGTATCAATCGTGAGGCATTTTCAGCATACCTTACCGAAATTAAGGCTGCTGCATCTGAGGCAGGGCTAGAGCTTAGCGGCGAGCAGCTACTCCCTACAATTATGCGTATGCCTGAGGTTATGGGTGAGCGCAGAGCTGAACTTACCGAAGGGGATGCAGAGATTGTACTTACTACTGTTCAAAGTGCTATTAAGGCACACATAGACTTTAGAGAGCAGGAGGGTGAGGTTTTAATCACAGATATACTCAGTAGAGTTAACTCTATCGGAGAGCTGCTAGAGATGGTAAAGGAGTTCGAGGCAGAGAGAATCGAAACCGTTAAGACTCGCCTAAATGAGAATCTAGCAAAGGCTGCCGTTAGCGTTGATAGCAACCGCTTTGAGGCCGAAATTATCTACTACCTAGAGAAGTTCGACGTTACAGAAGAGAAGGTAAGACTTAGTCAACACCTAAAGTACTTCGGAGAAGTTGCATCTGAGGGTGGCGAGGTAGGTCGTAAACTAGGCTTTATCGCCCAAGAGATGGGACGCGAGATAAATACCCTAGGTAGCAAGGCAAACCATAGCGGTATGCAGAGGGTCGTGGTTCAGATGAAGGACGAACTTGAGAAGATTAAGGAGCAACTCCTTAACGTACTCTAGTTTTCTGTACTATATTTTCTACAGCAGGAGCACCCCTAGATGGGTGCTCCTGCTGTATTTAGTAGTAGTATGTGGTGCGTGAAAGTGCAGGTATAGTCGTCGGACGGCTATATAATTTCTCTAACTTGACTCTATAAATATATTCATAGAGGTTGTGCGAGGGCGACCGAGGGAGGTTCCGCTATAAAATTTCTCTAGCTTGACTCTTTTGAATTAATCTAGTTGAGCAAAGTGCATATCACTTTGAAGGCATATGGAAAGATGGCGTGAAGAATTTTGC
>CAYJFH010000084.1:0-8176 GCA_964369485.1 uncultured Rikenellaceae bacterium
CGCTCGGTTTTCTTTGCAGAAAACCGCATTACTATAGATCAATATATCTTAGTATTATATAGTATTACAGTGGATAATAGTTCGTCATAATCGATGACTAAAAAAACAAAAATATACAAATAGTTGTCATTACCACTTTTTTTTACTACCTTTGTGGTCGCTTAAGTAAGCTAAACTTCAGGTCGTAAAGATCTAGGTTTGGATAGTTAAGGGCGCTATTTATACCTTCTGGCCACTGGTGATTGTAAGGTATAAGGGTCTTTAATGAAGAAATGGAAAGGGGGCTTAAGCACCCTTTTTTTGCGTTTATACCTAAATGTAACTATGATAACAAAGGATAAGATAAGGGAGATAGCAGAGAGCTTTCTAATTGAGGGAAGCGAACTCTTTGTGGTTGAGATTAAGATCTCTGCGGGCAATGATATCGAGCTTACTCTCGACTCTGATAGTAGAGTCTCGATTGATGAGTGCGTGAAGCTAAGTCGCTCGATTAACTCTGAGCTAGAGCTTCAAGGCTATGAGGACTACTCGCTTGTTGTTACATCGGCAGGTATTGGATATCCGCTGCTAGTTGAGCGTCAAGTGCGCAAGTGCCTCACTAAGATGGTAGAGGTTGTGCTTAAGGATGGACGCAAGCTGCAGGGTGAACTCACTGAACTGTCTGAGGATGGCGCAATTACAGTGTCCTACACCCAAAAGGTTGCAGTCGAGGGCAAGAAGCGTAAGGAGGAGGTTACAACTACTGAAACCTTTACGCAAGAGCAGGTAAAGACAATCTGCGAACTACTAATGATTAAGTAAAAAAATTATAATAACAATCTGTTTTATTAAAAAGAGAGTATGGAAACTATCAATCTAGCAGGAAACTTTGCTGAGTTCAAAGAGCTAAAGAATATAGATAGACCCACTATGATGGGTGTTCTCGAAGATGTATTTCGTTCGATGCTACAAAAGAACTATGGCACCGATGAAAACTATGACATCATCGTAAATATCGAGAAGGGTGACCTGGAGATCTGGCGCCGTAGAATCGTTATGGAGGATGGCGATGTGCTAGATGATAACTTCCAGATTTCACTATCTGATGCAAAGAAGATAGATGAGAGCTACGAGATCGACGAGGAGGTATCTGAGCTTATTCCTATGGCTGCATTTGGTCGTAGAGCAGTTCTTGCAATTCGTCAGAATCTAGCATCTAGAATCATGGATATCGAGAAGGCTAACATATTTGCTAAGTACTCTGAGAGAATCGGAGAGCTTATCACTGGTGAGGTCTACCAAGTTTGGAAGCGTGAGATGCTTGTTCTCGATGACGAGGATAATGAGCTTGTGCTACTTAAGCAGGATCAAATTCCTAGTGACTTCTTCCGCAAGGGTGAGGCTATCCGTGCTATTGTTAGCCGTGTTGAGATGGTTAATGGTACTCCAAAGATCTTCCTTTCACGTATTGCTCCTGACTTCCTTGAGCGTCTATTCGAGATGGAGGTTCCTGAGATCTTCGATGGTGTTATCACCATTAAGAAGGTGGTTCGTATCGCTGGTGAGAGAGCTAAGGTAGCTGTTGAGAGCTACGATGAGAGAATCGATCCGGTAGGAGCTTGCGTTGGTGTTAAGGGATCACGTATCTACACAATTGTTAAGGAACTTCGTGGTGAGAATATCGACGTTGTAAACTATACAACTAACGCTCAACTACTTATCCAAAGAGCACTTAACCCTGCTAAAGTTACCTCAGTGGTACTTAAAGAGGAGGAGAAGACTGCAGAGGTTTACCTTAAACCATCTGAGATCTCACTTGCTATTGGTAAGGGTGGTCTTAATATCCGCCTTGCAAGTATGCTTACAGGGTACGATATCGACGTTTACCGTGAAGGCGCAGTTGCAGAGTACGAGGATGATGTAGATCTTAAGGACTTCGATGACGAAATCGAAAGCTGGATTATCGAATCACTAATCAAGGCGGGATGTGACACAGCTCGCTCGGTGCTTGACCAAGATGTAAATGAGCTTGCAAATAGAGCTGACCTTGAGGTTGAGACCATAGAAGAGGTGATGGCAATACTTAAGACTGAGTTTGAATAGTAGGCTTTAGATTCACTCCCCCCCCCAGCTCCCAGAGTCGGAGATATAGAAGCTAAGGTAGTGCTGCAAACTACAGAGTAAGAAGAGTAACAGAGAAATGGGCAGACTTTAATGCCCACTTAAAATAGAGATTAATGGCCGAACAGAAGAAAGTAAGACTAAGCGCACTAGCACGCACCTATTCAATAGGGGCGCACCACCTAGTAGACTTCCTAAACTCAAAGAACTTGGGTGAGGGAGTAAACCCTAATACGATTCTCAGCAATGAGCAGATTGCGGTACTCAGCAAGGAGTTCGCAAGTGGTGCCGAAGTTGAGAAGGTAGATGTACGCGAGGTTATGCGTACCACTGCAGCGCAAAGTACTACTACAGCAGCGGTTAAGGAGCAAAAACCAGAGGTAGTGGATCACAAACCACACGTACACAAGGTTGTAGGTAAGATTGACCTTGACTCTAAGGGTAATCCACAGAGAAGCGCACCTCAAGAGGCAGAAGCTAAGGTTGAAGTCGCTAATGAGGAGCCAAAGGCAGAGCCTAAAGCCGAGGTTAAAGTTGAAGTTGTAGCCGAGCCTAAGGTAGAGGTTGCACCAGTTGTAGAGCCTAAAATTGAGGCTAAGGTTGAACCTAAAGAGGAGGTTAAGGCTGAACCGAAAGCTGAGGCTAAGGTTGAGGCAAAAGTAGAGGTTAAGGCTGAACCTAAAGTAGAGGTTAAAGTAGAGGCTAAACCTGTGGCAGAAATAGTGGCTGAACCTAAAGTAGAGGTTAAGGCCGAGCCAGTAGCTGCAAAGCCTGCTGAGAGCTCTGTATTTAGAGCAAATGAGACTGAGAAGCTTGCAGGTCCTAAGATCCTAGGCAAAATTACCCTTCCTACTCCATCTGAGAGTGGACATAGAAGCGGTAAACGCAATAGAATCAAGAAGAATAAGGTTGACATCGCTGGTGGTCAGAAGGATCAGCAGGGCGGTCAAAATAATAATAACAACAGCAATAACAACCAGAGACCTAACCAACAAGGTGGCGGCCACGGTAACCAACAGGGTGGTGCGAACCAAGGTGAAGGTAGACGTAATAAGGGTAAGAATAACAACCAACGTCCAAAACCAGTTGTACGTGAGCAGGTAAGTGACGAGGATGTACAAAAGCAGATCAAAGAGACTCTAGCGCGCCTTACAAACAAAGGCTCTAAGACTAAGTCATCTAAGTATCGTAGAGATAAGCGTGATGCTATCCAAGGCAAGCTAGCCGAGGAGGCAGAGATGCTAGAACAGAAGAGCAGTGTACTCCAAGTAACGGAGTTTGTAACTGTTCAGGAGCTTGCAACTATGATGGATGCTACAATTAGCGACGTTATCGCTGCTTGTATGAACCTAGGTCTAATGGTGAGTATCAACCAACGACTAGATGCAGAGGCACTTGTAATCGTTGCCGAGGAGTTTGGCTATAAGGTTGAGTTCGTATCTGTTGAGATCCAAGAGGCTATCGACCAAGAGGAGGATAACGAAGAGGATCTAGAGTCTCGCCCACCGATTGTAACGGTGATGGGTCACGTAGACCACGGTAAGACTTCGCTACTTGACTATATCCGCAAGACTAACGTTATTGCAGGTGAAGCGGGTGGTATCACTCAGCACATCGGTGCCTACTCAGTGCGCCTAGATGATGGCAGAAAGGTAACATTCCTTGATACTCCGGGTCACGAAGCATTTACTGCGATGCGTGCTCGTGGTGCTAAGATTACCGACGTTGCGATCATTATCGTAGCGGCAGATGACGCTATAATGCCACAGACCAAAGAGGCTATCAACCACGCCGAGGCGGCAGGTGTACCTATGGTCTTTGCAATCAATAAGGTCGACAAGGATGGTGCAAACCCTGAGAAGATCAAGGAGCAACTATCTATGATGAACTACCTAGTTGAGGATTGGGGTGGTAAGTATCAGAGTGAGGATATCTCGGCCAAGAGTGGTCTAAATATAGAACACCTACTAGAGAAGATCGTCCTTGAGGCCGAACTACTAGAGCTAAAGGCTAATCCAAAGCGTAAGGCGATGGGTTCAGTAATTGAATCTACACTAGATAAGGGTAGAGGTTACGTTACCACTGTACTTGTTCAGAACGGTACACTTAGAGTTGGTGATGTAATGCTATCGGGAACCTACACAGGTAGGGTTAAGGCTATGTTCAACGAACGTGGTAAGAAGATTAAGGAGGCGGGTCCAGCAACACCAGTACTTGTACTTGGTCTAAATGGTGCTCCTCAGGCGGGCGATATGTTCAACGTGATGGATGACGATAAGTCAGCACGTGATATCGCAAATAAGCGTGAGCAGCTACAGCGTATGCAGGGTCTACGTACTCAGAAACATATTACACTTGACGAGATCGGTCGCCGTATTGCTATCGGTACCTTCAAGGAGCTTAATATCATCGTTAAGGGTGACGTGGATGGCTCTATCGAGGCACTTACTGACTCGCTAATCAAGCTATCTACCGAAGAGGTACAACTAAACGTTATCCACAAGGCGGTAGGTGCTATCTCTGAGAGTGACGTACTTCTAGCAGCAGCATCTAACGCAATTATCGTGGGCTTCCAAGTTCGTCCGTCAGCAGCAGCAAGACGACTAGCAGAGAAGGAGGAGATCGACATCCGTCTATACTCTATCATCTACGATGCGATTGGCGAGATTAAGGACGCTATCGAGGGTATGCTTGCTCCAGATACTAAGGAGGAGATTACATCATCGGTTGAGGTACTTGAAACCTTTAAGATCTCTAAGGTCGGTACCATTGCGGGCTGTATCGTAAGAGAGGGTAAGATCGTAAGAGGTAATGCCGTGAGGGTTATCCGTGACGGTATCGTTGTCTACTCAGGTAAACTTAACTCCCTTAAGCGCTTCAAAGATGAGGTTAAGGAGGTTAACACCAATGTTGAGTGTGGTCTAGCAATTGAGAACTACAACGACATCAAGGTTGGTGACATCGTTGAGAGCTACACTGTTGTGGAGATCGCTAGAAAGTTATAATTCATTCATTCACAAATATATTAACAATTAAAAAATTACTAAAAGATGGGAACTACAAAGAGAGTTTACTACTTCGGTAACAAGAAGGCCGACGGTAATGGTAAGATGAAGGAACTACTTGGTGGTAAGGGTGCAAACCTTGCTGAGATGAACCTTATCGGTATTCCAGTACCTCCGGGATTCACTATCACTACTGATGTATGTACTGAATTCTATGACAAAGGAAAGCAAGCAGTTATCGATATGATCCGTCCAGAGGTTGAGGCAGTTATGAAGACTATCGAGACTGATATGGGTGCGAAATTCGCAAATAACGAAAACCCACTTCTAATGTCTGTACGTTCTGGTGCGAGAGTTTCGATGCCGGGTATGATGGATACAATCCTTAACCTTGGTCTTAATGACGAAGCAGTTGAGAGCCTTGCAAAGAACAGTGGTAATCCACGTTTTGCATGGGATTCATACCGTCGTTTCGTACAGATGTACGGTGACGTTGTTCTAGGTATGAAACCAGAGAGCAAAGAGGACGAAGATCCATTCGAAGAGATCATCGACCACATGAAAGAGGAAAAAGGTTATGTGCTAGATACAGAGTTCACAGTTGAGGACCTTAAGGAGATGGTTGCTAAGTTCAAAGCAGCTGTTAAAACTCAAACAGGTAAGGACTTCCCAACTTGTCCATGGGAGCAACTTTGGGGTGCAGTATGTTCTGTATTCGAGAGCTGGATGAACCCACGCGCTTGTCTATACCGCCAAATGCACAAGTACCCAGCAGAGTGGGGTACTGCAGTTAACGTTCAGGCGATGGTATTCGGTAACATGGGTGACAACTCAGCAACTGGTGTTTGCTTCACTCGTGACGCTTCCACTGGTGAGGACATCTTCAACGGTGAGTACCTAATCAACGCTCAAGGTGAGGACGTAGTAGCAGGTATCCGTACTCCACAAGAGATCACACTAGAGGGTTCACGTCGTTGGGCTAAACTTCAAGGTGTATCTGAGGAGGACCGTGCAGCTAACTTCCCATCACTAGAGGAGGTTATGCCACAGATGTACAAAGAACTTTATGACATCCAAGAGCACCTAGAGAAGACATTTAAAGATATGCAAGATATCGAGTTTACTGTACAAGATGGTAAACTTTGGATGCTACAGACTCGTTCAGGTAAGAGAACTGGTGCTGCGATGGTTCGCATGGCAGTTGAGATGCTTGAGCAAGGTCTTATCGACGAAGAGACAGCAGTACTTCGTGTTGAGCCAGCTAAACTAGATGAGCTTCTTCACCCAGTATTCGATGCAGAGGCAATCAAATCTGCAAAGGTTCTATCTAAGGGTCTACCAGCATCTCCGGGTGCAGCAACAGGTCAAGTAGTATTCTTCGCTGACGATGCAGCTGCATGGGCTGAACAGGGCAAGAAGACTATCCTTGTTCGTGTTGAGACATCTCCAGAGGACCTTAAGGGTATGGACGCATCTGAGGGTATCCTTACTGCACGTGGTGGTATGACATCACACGCAGCAGTAGTTGCTCGTGGTATGGGTAAGTGTTGCGTTTCAGCAGCAGGTGGTCTTGAGATCAACTACAAGACTCGCTCTATGAAGATCAATGGTGTTGAGTTCAAAGAGGGTGACTGGGTATCTCTAAACGGTTCTACTGGTGAGGTTTACGAAGGTCAAGTAGATACTACTGAGGCTACTCTTGATGGTGACTTCGGTAAGGTAATGGATCTAGCTAAGAAGTACGCTCACCTTAAGGTACGTGCTAACGCAGATACTCCACACGATGCTAAGGTTGCATTCGACTTTGGTGCAGAGGGTATCGGTCTTTGCCGTACAGAGCACATGTTCTTCGAAGGCGATAGAATCAAGTCAGTACGTGAGATGATCCTTTCTGACGATGAGGCTGGCCGTAGAGGTGCACTTGCAAAACTTCTTCCAATCCAACGCGCTGACTTCGAAGGTCTATTCCAAGCGATGGAAGGACACCCAGTAACAGTTCGCCTACTGGACCCACCACTTCACGAGTTCGTTCCTCACTTCGAGAAAGAGCAACGTGAGATGGCTGAAGAGCTAGGTAAATCATTCGAAGAGATCAAGGCTAAGATCGAGTCTCTACACGAATTTAACCCTATGCTAGGTCACCGTGGTTGTCGTCTAGGTAACACATACCCAGAGATCACTGAAATGCAAGCTCGTGCTATTATCGAGGCTGCAATGAATGTGAAGAAATCTGGCCAAGAGGTTCACGTAGAGATCATGGTTCCACTTGTAGGTAACCACAAGGAGCTTAAGTACCAAAAGGCTATCATCGATAGAGTAGCTGAAGAGGTGTTCACTGAGCGTAACGACCGTATGGAGTACATGGTTGGTACAATGATCGAGGTTCCTCGTGCTGCAGTAACTGCAAACGAGATCGCCGAAGTTGCTGAGTTCTTCTCGTTCGGTACTAATGACCTTACTCAGATGACACTTGGTTTCTCTCGTGACGATATCGCTAACTTCCTTCCAGTATACCTAGAGAAGGGTATCCTTAAGCAAGACCCATTCCAAGTCCTAGACGTTAAGGGTGTTGGTCAACTAGTACGCGAAGCGGTTCTTAAAGGCCGTGGCGAGCGTCTAGACCTTAAGTGTGGTATCTGTGGTGAGCACGGTGGTGACCCAACTTCAGTTGAGTTCTGCCACTACGCAGGCCTAAACTACGTAAGCTGTTCTCCATTCCGTGTGCCAATCGCACGCCTTGCAGCAGCTCACGCAGCAATCAAAGCAGGTCAAGCTAAATAATTATAGCTTAAAGACTATATAGTAAGCGAGGGAGGCTTCCGAATTTCGGAGGCCTCCCTCTTCTTTGTGTGTCGTATGTAGCGGATCCCCACACACGAGTGCTTTTTCCCTAACTTCGCTTTCGGGGTTAGCTTAGTCGAAATCCCCTCGCACTTTTATCTATTGTTTCGCTGTGCATACGCACTTTTCAGGCGTGCAAAGATGACTTCACAGTGGTATGTACTTAGCTTTATAATAGAGATCTGTATAACCAAGCTAGAGAAATTTTGTAGACGTCCGACGACTCCCCC
>CAYJFH010000085.1:0-8031 GCA_964369485.1 uncultured Rikenellaceae bacterium
TAAGGGAGATGGGGCTGCACCAACTTCCAGTGAAGCACTGTAAAATTTAGCCATCTTTACACGCCTGAAAAGTGGTATGCACCTGCGAAACCTTAGCTAAGTTGTACTCAGGGGCTTTCGACTAGGCGAACACCGAAATCGAAGCTGGAAAAAAGCACCCGTGTGCGGGTACGCACCGTCGGACGTCTATAAAATTTCTCTAGCTTGACTATCTATTCAGCGGAATATTGTCGTGATAGTGCGCAGGGGCGTGTGTGCCGTCGCAGTATGGTTTATTGCGTGATTCGCCACACCTGCAGAGCGTTACACGGTTTCGAGGCTGGTACGCCTCACCATTATCCTTTAGAATTGGAATGCCACCCATTACAAATATAGGGCCACTAACCCTAATGGTTGGATCTTCGATAAGTCCTAGTTGAGGTTTATAGACGGGCTCATAGGGCTCACCTGTGTGTTTATCCCACGCCTTTAGCCTCCCTGCTGGGCACGCCATCGAAGTTCTGATTGCAAGCGCCTTTACCTCGGGGTCGTCACTACCCTCTACTTGGTTCCACGTGCGTCCCTTTGCATCGCAGAAGCGTGCATAGGCACATAGGCTCTCGGTATCGGTCAAGAAGAGTTCGGGGCCATTAATCGTCTGTGCAAAGTCTAGCGGTGGACGCATAGTAGCGGTAAGTTCACTATCCCATAGGCCATCCTTAAGGGCTTGTACGTGGCTACCATCGCAATATGGCGCACCCTTAGAGTTTCCACAGCGACATAGTGCTGTAACATCGTCATCGGTCGAGATATAGTTAATTTTACCAATATCATAGTCCCACGAATTACCTCTCTTATCATTGGCAATAACGTAGCAGTGCAGCGGCGGCTTACCATAGATAAGGTATGGGCCGTTGCTATCTATCTCAATTCTAAATTCATTAGCGTCTACCTCGGGGCATCCTGCCTCAGGCTTAGGAATCTCTCTTTTCATTGCATCACAGTTAAATAGGTAAGAAATATATTTTAACTATGGTGCTATGCAAAGACTATGCCTACTCTACGATCTTGGCGTATAGGTCATAGGCTATTGAGCTTGTAATCTCCACATCGACAAACTCGCCGATATAGCTCTCCTCGTCCTCTATATCATCAGTAATAGTGATAAGCACCTCGCCATCAACCTCTACTGAGTCCCACTCCGAGCGTGCAACGAAGAAGTCGCCCTGAATAGAGTCAATAAGCACTCTGAGTCTGCGCCCTACTCTACTTGCTGAGATCTCCTCGGCTATCTCCTCTTGGATTGCCATAATCTCTGCGGCTCTACTCTCCTTGATCTCTTGAGGAATTGAGTCCTCGAAGTTCAGTGCTGAGTATGTGCCCTCCTCCTCGCTATATGGGAATACCCCTAGACGTTCAATCTTAGCTGTGCGCACAAAGTCCTTAAGCTCCTCGAAGTCCTCCTCGGTCTCAGTTGGGTAGCCCGTAATTAGGGTCGTGCGAATTGCAATATCTGGCACCTTAGCACGAAGTCTATCGATAAGCTCTAGGGTCTCGGCCTTGGTAATACCTCTGCGCATAGTCTTTAGCTGATTATCGGAGATGTGTTGGAATGGAATATCTAGGTAGTTACACACTTTACTCTCCTCGGCCATAACATCTATTACATCCTCTGGGAAGCCCGTTGGGTAGGCGTACTGTAGGCGAATCCACTCCAGATCCTCAATTTTGCAGAGTTCACGAAGTAGCGTACCTAACTTTCTCTCTCCATATAGATCCATACCGTAGTAGGTGCTATCTTGGGCAATTACGATAAGTTCGCGCACTCCACGCTCCACTAACCACTTAGCCTCCGAGACTAGCTCTTCGAGTGGCACTGAGCGGTACTGTCCCCTAATTGCTGGAATTGCACAGTATCCACAGCCCCAGTTACACCCCTCTGCAATCTTTAGGTATGCGGTATGTTCTGGTGTCGATAGTTGGCGACCTATAATCGAGCTATCACCCTCTAGTATAGTTAGAAGTTCACTAAAGTCTCTAGCACCAAAGTAACTATCGACCTCTGGAATCTCTACCCTTAGGTCATCTGCATACCTCTGTGACAGACATCCAATAACGTATAGCCTTCCGATCTTTCCCTCACGTTTAGCCTCGGCCGCCAGCAGGATGGTATTTACCGACTCCTCCTTAGCATCGAGGATAAAGCCGCAGGTATTTATCACCACAACGTCGTAGCGAAAGTCATCTGCCCCTAGAGCTTCATCATCAAAAAATATCTCATAGCCTAGGCTCAAGGCTTGGGCTATATGCTCACTGTCCACTCTGTTTTTTGCACACCCGAGTGTAATAATATCAATCTTCTTCACTATATTTGCAGGGTTATTTTACTAAAAATCTCTATAATACTTATGGCACAAAAGTACGAAAAAATATTGATAACTGGTGCAAATGGACTACTAGGAACTAATGTTGTTAGAACTTTGGATAGCCGAGGGATAGCCCATAGAGCAATTGTAAGGCGTAGCAATGAGACCTTAGATAGCGCTGAGCACTGCGAAGTTATTATAGGAAATGTGCTAAGTAGTGATGATCTAAGAGTCGCAGCTACTGGTTGCGATGCCATTGTACATATATGTGCAATTACCGATCAATCACTACTAAAATACTCTGATTACTATAACTTTAACGTAGGGTCGCTACGTGGCGTTATCGAGGCGGCAAGGGCGTGTGGCATAAAGAGAGTTATATTTGTAAGCTCCTCGAATACCGTTGGATGTTACAACGAGGAGTATAGCAGCAATGAGCTCACCCCACCCGAGAAGGTCTATCGCAGTCAACTCTATGGTCGTAGTAAGATAGAGGCCGAAGAGCTACTATTTAGTGCCACAGATATCGAGGGTGTAGTGGTTAATCCCTGCTTTATGTTGGGCCCATATGACTCTAAGCCATCATCGGGGGAGATGATTATGATGGGCTACGGCAAGGGTCTAGTGGTATGCACAAAAGGGGTAAAGAATATTGTGGATGTTGAGTGTGCAGCCGAGGCACTGTGCAACGCTATTGAGAGTGGCAGAGCTGGTGAGCGCTACCTACTCGCAGGCGAGAATATCTCACTGCCTGACTTCTTCCGCTCGCTAAGTAAGATAGATGGCAGAAGGAAGTGCATAGTTATAGTTCCAAAGCCGCTAATCGTAGCTGTTGGTTACATAGGTAACCTTATCCGCAGTCTAGGTATTCGCTGTCGCCTAAGTTCACTCAATATGCGTGCTATATGTGTCAAGGAGGACTATAGAGCAACAAAGGCAGAGGCCGAGCTATCGATGCGCAAAACCGACATAGAGGGCTGCACTCGAAGAGCTATCGAGTGGTTCAAGTCGCACTCTATGCTAAATAAGTAGTATTAAAGTAGAGCTCTACTTCCTTTCTCTCTACGCACTTATTGAGGGCGTGAAAAATAGAAGTGCAAATAAAGTTAAAAGAGAGGTAACTTTTTTCATAGTAAGTTCGTTATAAAGTTGGGATAACACTAGACCTACGCACACGCATAAAGATAGTTGTTATTAATTTATTTTGCAAATAAAAATCTAAAAATCTTGTTTTTTTCATTTTATATTGCTTATTTTGCCCATTCAACTAGAACAAACTATTTGAAACTAAGATACTTTAATCTATTATGAATAGAAGATTTCTTTTCGAGACCTCTTGGGAGGTCTGCAACAAAGTTGGAGGAATCCATACAGTAGTAGGAACAAAGGCGCAGACAGTGATGGAGGAGTATGGAGACAACTATATTACCATCGGTCCTGACCTACTTCGTGAGACCCCAAATCCAGAATTTATCCAAGATGACTCCCTATATGCCACTTGGCGTGCAACGGCCTACCGCGATGGCCTTAGAGTTAGAATCGGCAGGTGGAAGGTAGAGGGCAACCCCATTGTAATCCTCGTAGACTACACTGCCTATATCAATAAGAAGAATGAGATTCTAAGCGATCTATGGTCGCACTTTGGCGTAGATAGCCTCTCGGGAGGTTGGGACTATATCGAGCCCGTTATCTTTGGCTATGCAGCCGCTAAGGTAGTTGAGTCATTCGCAGTCTACAACACAAAGAGCAGCGATAGTATCGTTGCCCACTTCCACGAGTGGATGACCTGTTCGGGCGGACTATACCTTAAGAGCAAAAACCTTAATATCGCAACGGTATTTACTACCCACGCAACTGTTACTGGTCGCTCGATTGCAGGTAATGGACTACCGCTATATGGCCCACTAGAGCACTACGATGGTGATGAGATGGCAGCTCGCTTTGGCGTTACAGCTAAGCACTCAATCGAGAAGATGGCAGCCCACCACTACGACGCATTTACAACCGTTAGTGATATTACCGCAGCGGAGTGTAACTCACTACTAGAGCGTATCCCAACCGAGGTTACCCCTAATGGCTTTGAGAATGACTTTGTCTTTAAGGGCAGAGAGTACACCAAGAAGCGCAAGGAGGCACGAGAGTTGATGATAAGGGTGGCTGAGGTTGCCCTCGACACCAAGTTTACAAGCGAGCCTATGGTAGTTGCCGTTAGTGGCCGCTACGAGTATAAGAATAAGGGGCTGGATGTATTCCTTGATGCACTCGCATCGCTAAAGGACTCATCACAGCGTGGAGGCGAGGTACTAGCCTATGTGATGGTACCGGGATGGAACCACGGTGCACGCCGCGACCTTAGTAATATATTTACAAAGGGTATCGAGCAGCAGTGTGACCCAAAGAACCTCCCTAATGCTACCCACTATCTAGGTGACCTAGAGAACGACCCAGTGGTAAATAAGCTGCGTGAGAATGGCCTACTACACTCAAGAGAGGGTGTAAGGGTGATATTTGTACCTTGTTACCTTAATGGCAGTGACGGGGTATTCAATAAGAGTTACTACGAGCTACTAGTTGGTTGCGATGTAACGGTATTCCCATCGTACTACGAGCCGTGGGGATATACTCCGCTGGAGAGTATCGCATTTGGCGTTCCTACAATTACCACAACCCTAGCGGGCTTCGGTCTATGGGTTAAGGACTTTCAAGCCACTGCAAAGGGCAAGGGCGCAACTAGCGTTACTGTCCTAGAGCGTAATGACGAAAATACCGCTGAGCTCATAACGGGTATAACAAGTGAACTAGTACGCTACACAAACCTAAGTAGCGAGGAGATGGAGAAGGTGCGAAAGGATGCAATGAAGTTGTCGAAGATCGCCCTCTGGAAGAATCTTTACAAACACTACCAAAGCACATATACAAAAGCAATTAAAAAACTTAAAAAAATGGAATACAATGGCGGAGGAGATAACCACGAACAGGTTGGTTTCATCTCTCAACAAGCGGCTCCCGGGTCGCACCCAAACTGGACACGTATGCTCGTTGAGCGTGCTATACCTGAGTCACTTCACAGACTAGAGGAGATCACAAAGAACCTTTGGTGGAGCTGGAATGACTCTAGCCGCAGACTATTCGAGAGCATTGATAAGGAGCTATGGGGCGTAGTTAATCGTAACCCTATCGCACTACTAGATAGACTTACTCGCTCTGACCTAGTTAGACTATCAGAAGATAAAGAGTTTATCGCTAGACTAGACTCAGTATATGCACAGTTCAAGGCATATATGGACGCTAAGGATGGCGGTAGCAAGCCTAAGATAGCTTACTTCTCTATGGAGTATGGTCTACACTCTTCACTTAAGATCTACTCTGGTGGTCTTGGTATCCTAGCTGGTGACTACCTAAAGGAGAGCTCAGATAAGAACGTACCTATGGTAGCAGTTGGTCTACTATACCGCTACGGTTACTTCACCCAAAGACTTAGTAATGCAGGTGAGCAGGAGGCTACTTACGAGGCTCAGAACTTCGACAAACTTCCTATCACAGCAGTTCGCGAGGAGAATGGCGAGTGGAAGACTATCGAAATTGCACTTCCAGGTCGTACAGTAACTGCTAGAATTTGGCGTTGTGACGTAGGTCGTACTGAACTTTACCTACTAGACACTGACCACGAGATGAACCTACCAGAGGATAGATTCATCACCCACCACCTATATGGTGGCGATTGGGATAACCGCCTAAAGCAGGAGTTCCTACTTGGTATCGGTGGTGTTCGCCTACTAAATAAACTAGGCATCGAAAGTGATGTTTACCACTGTAACGAAGGCCACGCTGCATTTATCAGCCTTGAGCGCTCGAGAGACTATATCGAGCAGCACGACCTTAGCTTCTCTGAGGCACTAGAGGCAGTTCGTAGCTCTTCGCTATTCACTACCCACACTCCAGTACCAGCAGGTCACGACTCATTCGACGAGGATATGATCCGCAGATATATGTCACACTACCCAGAGCGCCTAAAGATTACTTGGGAGCAGTTTATGACTCTAGGTCGTGACGATGAGGGTAAGTTCTCGATGAGTGTACTTGCTTGTAACCTTAGCCAGGAGGTTAATGGTGTGAGCTGGCTACACGGTGAGGTATCGAAGGATATCCTAGGCCATATGTGGCCGGGCTATATGCCAAATGAACTTCACATCGGTTACGTTACCAATGGTGTTCACTTCCCAACTTGGACTTCGGACCGCCTAAAGGATATGTACTACAAGGCATTTGGCCCTGAGTTCGCTGGTGGCGACTATAGCAAGGTTAACTGGGATAAGATTCACGATATCTCGAACAATGAGCTTTGGGATGCTAGACTTTACCTAAAGAACCGCCTACTTAAACTTATCCGCAGAAGAGTAGCTGACCCAATGGAGTTCCGCTTTGACTCTCCACGTCAACTAGTTCAGATCCAAGAGTCACTACGTCCAGACGTACTTACAATTGGTTTTGCTCGCCGCTTTGCTACTTACAAGCGCGCACACCTTCTATTTACAAATATGGAGCGTCTTGCAGCACTTGTAAACAACCCTGAGCGTCCAGTACAGTTCGTATTTGCTGGTAAGGCTCACCCTGCTGATAAGGCTGGTCAAGACCTAATCAAGCGCATCGTTGAGGTATCTAAGATGCCACAATTCGTTGGTAAGATTATCTTCCTTCAGAACTACGATATGGAGCTTGCTCGCCGCATGGTTCAAGGTGTTGACGTATGGTTGAACACTCCTACTCGTCCACTTGAGGCATCGGGTACTAGTGGTGAGAAGGCTGTAATGAACGGTGTTATGCAGTTCTCTGTCCTTGATGGATGGTGGGTTGAGGGTTACCGCCCAGATGCAGGTTGGATGCTACCAATGGAGCGTACATTTGCTGACCAAAGATTCCAAGACGAACTTGACGCTGAGATGGTTTACTCTACTATCGAGGATCAGATCGTTCCTACATACTACGAGCGTAACGAAGAGGGTCACTCACCTAAGTGGATGGAGATGGTTAAGCACTGTGTGGCTGACGTTGCATCGAACTTCACAACTAACCGTATGATGCAGGACTACGAAGATCGCTTCTACGGTAAACTACACACTCGCCACCAAGAGGTTATCGCGGATGACTTCGCACTTGCTCGCTCGCTAGCGGCTTGGAAGCGTAAGGTATCTCGTGAGTGGGATAGCGTACGAATCGTTGAGTCTAAGAGATTTGACTCACTACGAGAAGTTATCAGCACTGGCAATAAATATGAACTAGAGGTTGCTGTTGATATCGCTGGCCTAAGCCCAGAGGATATTGGAGTTGAGCTACTTGTTGCTGAGGCCTCGGCGGCAGATGTTCAGACTAAGGTTCACCATATCGACCAATTCAACTTCGTCTCTATCGATGGTACAGTCGCTAGATTCAAACTTGAAAGCGAGCCAGAACTAACTGGTTCATTCGATATTGCAATTAGAGTATATCCTAAGAATGACAAACTTCCACACCGTCAAGACTTCGCTCTTGTTAAGTGGGCATAACCATTCATTAAGGTCTTTATGATAGAGGGAGGGGGAGCAGATTGCTCTGCCTCCCTTTTTTGTAGTGCATACGCACTTGGCTCAACTAGATTAATTCAAAAGAGTCAAGCTAGAGAAACTCTATGGGGGACGACGACTCCCCC
>CAYJFH010000086.1:0-7951 GCA_964369485.1 uncultured Rikenellaceae bacterium
CCTCCAGTCGTCGGACTCCTGCACAACCTTGCTTCATTATAGTGATTCAGAAGAGCCAAGCTAGAGAAATTTTATGGGGGGCGACTCCACCTCCCAAGTCGGTGCGTCCCCGCACCCGGGTTCATTTCCTCGCTCAGATTGCGGTGTACTCCTAGTCGAAAGCCCCTCGCTCAACCGCTCACTCACTTACTTTTTTCTTTTTTCCACGTCCCGCGGGCGGGGGAAACTAAGTTTTCCATGGTTCAGTTTGTGTTACTTGGAGCCTAACGAGTACATTATCCTTTTAGTTATAATAAGTGTTTAATATAACCGTATTTCACTAAATCTTCTTGATCTTTAGTCGCATACACAGTTTGATTACTTATTACATATATGTTATCGGCTATATCAATAACGTTACGATACATATGATCTGTCATTAAGATACCTTTAAACACTTTTTGTTGTACTATGAGCGATTTGATAGTGGCAATGTGCAGTGGCATAATATGCGAAAATGGCTCATCAAGCATTATAAATTGCGATTCTGCATGGAGAGTAGCGTAGATTTCTATTATTCTTGCTTCGCCACCAGAGAGTTCGTGTATATGTTTATTTGCATACTCTTTAAACTCAGGAAAGCTTGATGTAAAGCTATCAAAACTCACATTGTAGTCATTAAATACTTTCTTAACTTCCATATATTGAGGGATGCAACACTTTTGAGGTAAATAGAGAACTTGCTTATTGTTCAGTCTATTTTGCCATATAGAGTCAATTCGAATAGATTTAAATCTAGGTTTGAGTTGATCAAATAGAATACGCATAAGACAAGATTTGCCAGAGCCATTACTGCCAAGTAAAGCTGTAATTTTACCTGTTTCCACTTTGAGATAAACGTTTGTAAGTATTTGACGTTCACCAAAACTGAGTTCAACAGAATCGATCTCTAAAATATGTCTATTGTCAAGCGATTGCATAGGTTGTCAGTATAATTATAATAGCAATAGTGAGATCAAGAGCAAAGATATACGATAGTAGTTGCCACTTGGTTATGCCAAGGTTTCTATAGTACATAAACTCATTTTCATTGAATCCTTGAAATAAATATAGTACGGGGCAGAATAGCAAAGCCCGCCCAAGAATAACTGCTGTAATACGAAAACTTTCAGCGTCATAGTTCTCGTAAGTTATGTAACTCATAGCAACCGTAAATACAAGACCTATAAACATTAGAAAACGTTTATAGACTCTATAGATTATTGATAACTTGCGTAGGACCATATACAAAGTTAATAAAAATAGTAAAAAACCCTTTGGGATTCAACTTTTTTTGTTTTGGACTGACTCGCCTTTCAGGCTCACTTACTTTTTTCTTCTTTTTCGGGGTGACACCCACAGGTACAAAGAAGAATCACCAAGCGACTTCTCACTTGGTGATTCTTCTTTATTGTTACTATTAATAATAGTACCCTACTTAAATGTATAGTACCTCGATGCAAGGTAACTGACCACAACGGTCAATATCTGTAGTGCTAGGTAGCTTGGGGTTGGATATAACTCCATAACCTCCACTAGCAGCTTAAGCCCGAAGTAGTTAATAGCTAGATTCACTGCAACAACTATGCAGTACCTCAGTAGTTGTACTCTGCCCTTAAGTGATGAATCCTCGAACGCAACGGTACGAGTTAGCCAAAATCCACTCAGTAGTGTTACTATAAAGTTGATAAGGAATGCAAGGATCGGGGCTGATATTGTGACTACTCCAAAGATATTGGTATCCTCTTTTTGGAGCACAAAGTTAAATAGCACCCAGTACAGAACAATGCCAAATGCGAGATTAATCCCACCGACAAAGGCATACCTAAAGGTCTTTAAGTCGAATACACGCCTAAAGAGTGGCAGGTATAGAGCGTCGATTAGCCTCTGTATCTGTAATGAAAGTTGCTTCACTTAACCTCTTTGAGAAATAACAGTTAGGTTATCTACTTAACCTCTTTTCTCATTATCGCCACCATATTCTTTAGTGTGTCGATAAGTAGTAGGTTGTCGCCTTCGATCTTTACTCTCTCAACTCCCGGAAGAAGTCTAACGAATGTCTCCTCTTGCTCCATATCTGGACACATCTTTCTAGTGCTGCCGATATTTGCAAATTTGATATTTCGTTTGTTGCCCTTCACGTTGTAGAGGGTGTATCCCGAGAAGAAGTTGTTGCAGGCTGCAGTGCCGTACATAGTCTTCTCTTCGGCGTTGAAAGTCATAGTGATTTCACTGGCCTCAATAGGATTCAGTTGAAGCTCTATAAGTCTCCACGTCCCTTGCTCTAGCTCTCCAATCTTAGGGGCAGACTTTGAACATGGTGCGCAACATGAACTTAGCGATAGGCTAAGTGCAAAAAAAAGAATTAGTGTGGTTGTAATAGATTGCTTTTTCATAAAAATTTGTAATTTTGTGGTTTCAAAGATAGGAATTATTAGAGATTTAAACAAAAATAAACTATTTTTACAGTTGGATATCGTGGAGATTCCAGATGTTCAAGAGTAAAATAAAACTTAAAAAAGAACTATGAAAAGAGTTATCTGTGCGGCTAACGCACCAGCAGCAGTAGGTCCATACTCACAAGCAGTTGAGGCAAATGGCACACTTTACGTATCGGGTCAGCTACCAGTAGATCCAACAACAAGTACAGTGCCAGAGACTATCGAAGAGCAAACTATGCAGAGCCTTAAAAATACTGAAGCTATCCTTGCTGAGGCTGGTTACGCTAAGGGTGATGTAGTAAAGTCAACAGTGCTACTTAGCTCTATGGATGACTTCGCGGCAATGAATGGTGTATATGCATCTTTCTACAGCGAGCCATTCCCAGCAAGGGTATGTTACCAAGTTGCGAAACTTCCACTTGGTGTGAAGGTTGAGATTGAAACTATTGCGGTTAAGGGTTAATCTCTTAATCTCAATTAAGGCAATATAATGAATAATTTAGTTGTAAGGGCAATATCTGGCGCTGTTATGGTGTGGGTGCTGCTCGAAGCGACCGCATCTGAGAACTACTGGTACTATGTAGCTTGGATGGGGGTAATGGGGATGTGTGCAGTAGAGTATATCTCACTGCTTGCTAAGCATCCATTGAAATCTAAGGGGCTATGGGCAGTTGGAGGTCTTCTCTATATTGCTCAGGCCGCTTATGTGCTATATGCCATAGGCGTTAATGGGGATTGGATGTTACTAGTTGCCCTACTTACAATGGTGTGGAGCAACGACGTTGGTGCATATCTTGTAGGTATAACTATGGGTAAGCATAAGATGGCACCAAAGATATCGCCTAAGAAGTCTTGGGAGGGTTTCTTCGGTGGCCTATTCTTTGCGATGTTGGTCTCTGTTCTTTGGTTTTGGTTCTTCTTCAGTAAGGATCAATATGCCTTTATGGATAGCTCACGAACATTAAATGGGGTGTTATGGGCGCTTATGGGGCTGCTTGTAGGCCTTGCGGCTGTTGGTGGCGACCTAATTGAGAGCTACTTTAAGCGCAGAATTGGGGTTAAGGATAGCGGAAAGATTATCCCGGGGCACGGTGGAATGCTCGATAGATTCGATGCACAACTATCAGCTCTTCCGATCTTCTATCTCTGCTATGAACTTATTATTGCGATAAACTTTACGAATTAAAATATATAGAAATGCGAATACACAAAGAGGGTAGGGGAATTATCACTACCTATATTATTGGTTATGTAGTTATAACCACAGCACTATTCTTCTGGATCACTTGGTTAGGATATGTATCACTAATTGTAGGTTTCCTAAAGATGCTGTTTGTACTAAGATTCTTTAGAGTCCCAGAGAGGGTAACCCCAGAGCTAAAGGATAGTGTAGTCTACTCACCTTGTGATGGTACAATTTGTGCTATCGAGGAGGTTGATGAGCCTGAGTACCTAAATCGTAAGGTGCAGAAGGTGTCGGTATTTATGTCGGTAAACAATGTTCATATCAACTGGTTCCCAATTAGCGGTGAGGTTACTTACTATAAGTACCACCCGGGCAAGTACCTAGTTGCTTGGGCGGAGAAGAGCTCTGAGATCAACGAACGTACAACAACCGTTGTGAAGAATGCCGATGGTCACGAAGTTCTATTCCGTCAGATTGCGGGCTTCCTAGCGCGCCGTATTGTCAACAGAACAACAGTTGGTCAGAGGGCAGTTCAGTGCACAGAGTGTGGTTTTATTAAGTTCGGTTCGAGAATGGACCTATATATGCCACTAGGTACTGAGGTTGCCGTGAAGATTGGCGAGAAGGTAACGGGTACTCAAACGGTACTTGCGCACCTACCAAAATAGTAAAACAAAGGAGATGAATACAGCAACAAATAGTTGGTATAGATGGGCAGCGGCGGCCGCTGGTCTACTAATCGTAGGCTTTATGGTGTGGTACTTCCATACGATAGTCTTCTATATCCTTGGGGCAGCTGCTGTATCGCTTATCGGTAAGCCTATGGTTAGGTTTATCGAGAGCCTATCAATAGGAGGGCGTTCTGTGCCAAGGTGGCTATCTGCTACAGTGACACTCTTTACCCTCCTAATTATATTTATAGTTACATTCGGTTCACTTGTTCCGCTTATAGTCGAGAAGTTAAGCTATCTATCCTCTGTGGAATCCTATGAGGTGCTAGCGGCAATTAAGGTTGCCTCGGCTGACTTCGAGCACACTCTAAATAGTATGTTCCCGATTATAGATATATCTATCGAGGAGCTATTCAGAGAACACATTGCCCCAATCTTTAAGAGTGACACTGTAACCAATATCGTAGAGGGTCTGGCTGGGCTTATCGCTGAGATATCGCTAGCAACATTCTCGATAGCCTTTATCGCATTCTTCTTTATCAAGGATGATAAGCTATTCGATTCGGCGCTGGTGACTCTATTCCCTAAGAAGTATGAGGAGAATATACTCCACGCCATAAAGTCTTCGGTTAACCTGCTGGGGCGTTACTTTATCGGTATATGTTTGGAATCTCTCATTAAGTTTGTAGTGGTGGCTCTATCGCTCTACCTTCTAGGTATGGACTTTTCAACGGCGATAATTATCGGTACGGTTACCGCTGTGCTTAATGTGATTCCATATATAGGTCCACTTATAGGTATTATTGCGAGTTATGCAATAGCTATGCTATCGCCATCTATTGCAGCAGCATCTATAGGTGAGCTGATTGCTGAGATTACAATCGTGCTGGCGGTATTCCAGCTTATAGATAATATCATACTTCAACCATACATATACTCAAGTTCAGTAAAGGCGCACCCACTAGAGATCTTTATCGTTATTCTTATGGCGGGATACGTTGGAGGGGTACTTGGAATGCTACTAGCTATTCCATTCTACACTGTTCTTAGAGTCTTTGCAAAGGAGTTCTTTGCGAACCTTAGAGTGGTTAAGAAGTTAACCGAGAACCTTTAATTTGCTAAGTAAGTTAGTTTTTATTAACTTTAGTGCTAAATAATTATTAGATAAATAGAATTATATAACAAAAGATAAATAGTAATAGAGATGAATTTAGACACTTTGATGGCTATCTCGCCAGTTGATGGCAGATATAGAAGAACGACAGATCCCCTAGCGGCTTACTTCTCGGAGTATGCACTAATGCGTTACCGTGTGATGGTTGAGGTAGAGTACTTTATTGCACTGTGTGAGCTTCCGCTTGCGCAACTATCGGGCGTTGAGAGCTCGCTATTTGAGCCAATGCGTGATATCTTCCGTAACTTCAGCGAGGCTGATGCTAATAGAATCAAGGAGATTGAGGCGACTACTAACCACGACGTAAAGGCAGTGGAGTACTTCCTAAAGGAGAAGTTCACTGCGCTTGGTGTTGGTGTTGAGATGGAGTTCGTACACTTTGGTCTAACATCTCAGGATATTAACAATACTGCTACTCCGATGACTCTTCGTGATGGAGTTGCTGAGGTCTACCTTCCGCAGCTAGAGAATCTAGTGAAGGGTATCGAGGAGATGGCAGCTCGTTACAGCTCTGTTTCGATGCTTGCACGTACTCACGGTCAACCTGCATCACCAACTATCCTAGGTAAGGAGTTTATGGTATTTGTGGAGCGTCTAAATGTTCAGATTGCCCAACTTCGTGCCGTTCCTTACTCAGCTAAGTTCGGTGGAGCAACTGGTAACTTCAATGCTCACCACGTAGCATATCCAGAGGTTAACTGGGTGGACTTTGCAAATAAGTTCCTATGTGAGAACCTTGGCCTTACTCGTTCGCAGTACACAACCCAAATTGAACACTACGATAACCTAGCAGCGCTATTCGATGCCCTAAAGCGTATTAACTCTATCTTAATTGACTTCTCGAGAGATATCTGGACATACATCTCTATGGACTACTTCAAGCAGAAGATCAAGGAGGGTGAGGTAGGCTCATCGGCAATGCCTCATAAGGTTAATCCAATTGACTTTGAGAATGGCGAGGGTAATCTAGGTATTGCAAATGCACTATATGAGCACCTATCTGCAAAGCTACCTATCTCAAGACTTCAGCGTGACCTAACGGACTCAACAGTGCTTCGTAATGTAGGTATGCCACTGGCACACTCTTTGATTGCTGTTAAGTCGATCGAAAGGGGGCTCGGTAAGCTGCTACTTAATGAGGCAGCTATTAGCGAGGATCTGGATGGATCGTGGGCTGTTGTGGCTGAAGGCATCCAAACTATCCTGCGTAGAGAGGGTGTGGATAATCCATACGAGCAACTAAAGGCGCTAACACGCACAAATAAGAAGATCGAACATAGCGATATCATTGAGTTTATCGTAGGTCTCGATGTTAAAGAGTCAGTGAAAGAGGAGCTTCGTGCCCTTACACCATTTAGCTACACTGGCGTATTTAAGAAGTAATTTACCCAAATTAAATAACTTTATAAACCCCAAAACAATTACAACTATGGCAAAGTACAGATGTGAAGTATGCAACTGGATCTATGACGAAGAGGTAGGCTACCCTGAGGGTGGTATCGCCGCTGGAACAAAATTTGAAGATCTACCTGAAGACTTTGAGTGTCCACTATGTGGAGTAGGTAAAGAAGATTTTGTACAGGAGTAGTTAATAGCTCCGAGAGTTTTCACCCTAGTGTTAAACTTACTCCGTAATTAGACGGAAAAAAGTTGAAAAATAGATGAAACCCTAAATTACTTATAACGTGGTAATTTAGGGTTTTGTTATTAAAAAAGGCAAAAAAAGTTTAAAAAAAGTTGCAGAAAAATTTGCAGAATAGAAATAATTGCCTACCTTTGTACTCACAATCGGAAAGGGGAGCATAGCTCAGTTGGTTCAGAGCATCTGCCTTACAAGCAGAGGGTCACAGGTTCGAATCCTGTTGCTCCCACACAGAAAGCCTTACTACATAAGTAGTGAGGCTTTTTTTTGCGCATATCTACAAGATAGGTAGGATTTTTGCTGAGTTTTTATTAAATTTGTAATAACAACCTTCTAATACCTTACCGTAATGAAAACTATTGACCCCTTTGACTACGGATCAGAAATTCTAAAGGGCGTGGCAAGTGGCGCTCTTATTACCTCAATGGCCGATGGTAAACTCAATGCGATGTCTATCGCTTGGGGTGTAATTGGCACCGAGTGGAACAAACCTATCTTTATCGCCTATGTACGAACGGGGCGCTTTACCCGCAACCTTATCGACCGCTCCTGCGAGTTTACAGTTAATATCCCATATGGAGTATTCGACAAGAAGATTATTTCGCACTGTGGGACAACTTCGGGCAGAGATGGAGATAAGTTCTCGGAGTTGGGGCTCACTATCGTAGAGTCGCCGATTATTGCCACTCCGGGCATAAAGGAGCTACCACTGACCCTGGAGTGTAAGGTTATATATAGCCAGCTCCAGCGTAGCGCACAACTCTCCGAGGAGATTCAGCGTAGATTCTATCCAGCCGATAAGCCGAGCGACTTCCCAGG
>CAYJFH010000087.1:0-7714 GCA_964369485.1 uncultured Rikenellaceae bacterium
TGAAGCAAAGTGCATACCACTTTGAAGGCATATGGAAAGATGGCGTAAAGAATTTTACAAGTGCAAAACGGTAAAGAAGTTGGTGGGCACATCGACCTAAAGGGAGATGGGGCTACACCAACTTCCAGTGAAGCACTGTAAAATTTAGACATCTTTTCACGCCTGAAGAGTGGTATGCACTAGCGAACCCAGAAAGGTTGTGCGAGGGGCGACGAATAGTTCTAATAGCATAGTACTCTGTAAAGCAAAAAAAATCGGGCTACTCTCTGTTCTTTAGGAGAGATAGCCCGACACTCATTCATTCACAAATATATAGACTTTACTACATCATAGTAGCTCTATATGCCTTAACGGCCTCGCCAAGTACGCGCATTGCGACTTTGAGGTCCTCTATATTTAGCACGTATGCTATTCTAATCTCATTTTGAACACACTTCACAGGGTCACTGTAGAAGCCTTGAGCAGGGGCAACCATAACAGTTGCGCCATCCAAAGAGTACTCCTCTAGTAGCCACTGTGCAAACCTCTCTGCGCTATCAATAGGGAGTGCAGCAATAGAGTAGAATGCTCCTTGAGGTCTAGGTGCAATAACACCTTCCATCTTCTGAAGCTCATCTATTACATAGTCACGCCTCTTTACATACTCAGCCTTTACGCTATCGAAGTAGCTCTGTGGGGCAGATAGTGCTGCCTCGGCTGCAACTTGACCAAGTAGTGGAGCACAAAGGCGAGCTTGACCCATCCTTAGCACTGCATCCATAACCTCCTTATTGCGGCTCACAATTGCACCGATACGAACCCCACACATAGAGTAACGCTTCGACACTGAGTCACACATAATAACATTATCATCCACACCCTCTAGTTCTAGTAGCGAGACGTGCTTTTTGCCCTCATAGCAGAAGTCCGAGTAGACCTCATCGCTCAGTAGGTATAGGTTATTCTCAATTGCTAGCGAGCGTAGCGCCTCTAGCTCCTGCTCAGTATATAGGTAACCAGTAGGGTTGTTTGGGTTACAGATAAGGATAGCACGTGTGCGAGGGGTAAGTAGCGCCTTGAATGCCTCTACAGAAGGTAGCGCAAAGCCATCTTCGATACGTGCAGTAATAGGTACGATAGTTACGCCTGCCTCTAGTGCAAAGCTATTGTAGTTAGCGTAGAATGGCTCAGGGATGATAATCTCATCGCCCGGGTTACATATCGCCATCATAGCAAATAGTAGCGCCTCGCTACCGCCCGTAGTAACGATAACATCGTCGGCGGTAATATTAAGTCCTCTTTGGTTGTAGAAATCTGCTAATTTATCACGGTATGACTCGATACCTGCCGAGTGGGTGTACTCTAGCACACGCTCAGAGTAGTTCTTAATTGCTGAGAGTGACTCCTCTGGCGACTCTATATCTGGTTGGCCGATATTAAGGTGATACACCTTAGTACCACGAGCTTTGGCAGCTGTGGCGAATGGCACCAACTTTCTAATTGGAGAGGCTGGAAGCCTATGTGCTACATTTGATAGATTCAACATAGTGGTTAACTGTAAAATTATTTATACTTTTGTAGTGTTAATATATATTTTAATACCTTTAACAAAGATATAACTTTTTATCGTTAAAGCAAAACAATTATTCAATATGCGTAAAATCATTGCCTTTATCCCAAACTTCATCACACTCTGTAATATTACCTGCGGTGTACTATCCATATTTGCAGCATTTAGCGGTAGGCTAGACTACGCTTTCTATCTGATAATTCTAGCTGCGGTATTTGACTTCTTCGACGGATTTGCAGCAAGACTCCTTAACGCACGCTCAGATATCGGCCTTCAACTCGATTCACTCTGTGACGTGGTTAGCTTTGGTGTGGCTCCAGCTGTGATGGCAACATTAGGGCTTAGCCTATCGCTTGGGGAGTATAGCTTTGTCTCTATTCTACTTGCGCCATTTGCTGCCTATCGCCTCGCTGTGTTCAATGTTGATACAACTCAGAGTGATGAATTTAGAGGACTGCCAACTCCTGCGATGGCACTACTTGTAGGCTCACTAATAGCTAGTGGGGTTGCCCTAAAGGTTAGCTTTGCACCGATTACAGTGGCAATCATCATTGCTCTATGTCTACTAATGGTTAGTCGCATCCCGATGTTTTCCTTTAAATTCAAAAGTTTTTCGCTATCTAAGAACCCACTACGATACTCTTTTGCACTATATAGCGTTTTAATACTAATATTTGCTCCATTTGAACTCTCAATTGGGTTAATTATTGCTACTTACATAGCTATTTCACTACTGCTTTGGGTGGTGAGTATGACAAAAAAGGCTTAAATCAAAATATTTTTACTATCTTTGTAGCTAATTTTGTCGCTAAACTCCCCGAAAAGAGTGATAAAAGTTTACCAAATATGCGAAGAAGATTAATACTTATACTCGTTCTGCTTGGGTTGGGTCTATTCCCTACCGAGCTACTTGCACAAATACCTCAGTACGACCCTGTTACTGGCGAGGTCTACGATCCACTAGGCGAACCTAAGGACTACCGTACGCCCGAGGAGATTGCTGCAGACGAAGCTGCCGCTGCTGCTGGTCAAGATACCGTTGAGGTAAAGATCAAACAGCCACTTCTTTCATACTACTTCAACGATTCAATCCGCTCTACAAAATTCTTTGCTTGGAAGGTAAATACTCTATTTAATAGTGTGGAGATGACTCCTATCGATTCACTGCTAAATGCTGAGTACCAAATTGACTACCCATACCAAAGGATAGATGGTGGCATCGGTTCAATTTCGCTGGGTAATTACGGCAGTGCTACTATGCCGATTGACTACTTTTCGAGGAGTACATCGACTAACTTCTCATTCCTAGATGTTTGGAGAGAGAACCTTATGACTCCCGAGAAGACTGTATTCTACAATACACGTACTCCATACTCTCGCCTTACATACTCAATGTCGGGTGACCCGAGTGAGGAGGAGACACTATTTAATATCCTACTGACCCATAACGTTAGCCCGTCACTATCAGTTAATGTAAACTACAATGGCGATCAGGCAAAGGGGCTATATATCAACCAAAATACACTCACTACAAACCTTGGTGTATCGGCGGCATACACCGGAAAAAAGTTTGCTATACACGGTGGTATAATTTTAAACGACGGTAGCCTTCGAGAGAATGGTGGTATTGTTGATGATAGGCTCATTACAGATACTATCATATCTGAGCCAAACCAAATTGACGTCGTGCTCCAAGATGCTATAAACACATACAAAGGAACGACAATTTGGTGGACTGCAAACTACGCAATTCCACTACGCGAGGCCAGTGAAGATGAGATAACACTAGAGAGTATCCCATCTATCTATATTGGTAACTCATTCAACTACTCACAGTTCGAGAGAACCTATGAGGCGACAGGAGATACATCTCTATACTCTACGGCCTACTTTGACCAAGATTACACTCTGGACAGAGTATCTCAAAGTATGGTAGATACTCGTTTCTTTGTTCAGATTCAGCCATATGACCGTAACGGTATTGTGGGGCTTATCTCCGCAGGGCTAGGTACTGAGCTCTCTACCTATAATCAGAATGTAGCAGAGAGTGTGGCTCAGAGCATTAACTTTGGTGGTGATATGGAGCGCTCAACGCTATATGCCTATGGTGATATAGATGGGCAGATCAGCAGATATGTAGAGTGGGATGCAGATGCAAGGCTAAACCTACTGGGCTATAGAATTGGCGACCTCGATATTAATGGCAATATAAAGCTATCGGCATTTACTAAGGCCAATGAACCGATGACCCTAGATGGCTCTGTTCGCTTTACAGTTCGTGAACCTGACTTTTGGATGCAGAACTACTACTCGAACCACTTTATATGGAATAACAACTTCGAGAAGGAGGTCTCTACAAGGCTATCGGCTAAGCTATCTATCGACCCTCTGCAACTAAAGCTAGGGGTAGACTATGAGCTTACCCAAAATAAACTATACTACGACGCCAATATGTTGCCTGCACAGTTCTCTGGGCAACTAAATGTTCTTGGAGCATACTTCCAAAAGGACTTTACCATTGGCGGCCTAAATCTATACCATAGGGTACTGATGCAACTTAGCTCAAACGAGACAGTAGCGCCAGTTCCTTTGGCATCGGCATATGTAAATTATTTCTACGACCTAGATGTGGTAAAGGACGTTCTAAAGCTACAGATGGGTATAGAGGGAAGATATCAAACGAAGTACTATGGATTTGGATATAACCCAGCACTTGCGCAGTTCTACAACCAGCGCGAGGTGGAGGTTGGGGGCTTTCCATATCTAGATGCTTACGTTGCAGCAAAGTGGAAGAGACTACGTATTCTAGTGAAGTTCCAGAATTGGAATATTGGTCTAATTGGAGGTAGAGACTACTTTATGGTGGCTCACTACCCTCAAAATCCTGCAATGCTGAAATTTAAGTTCTCGTGGGCATTCTATGATTAGAGTCGCACCACTATTGTTTCACTAATTAAAAACTTGATGAATTTTTCAAAGAAACTATTACTATCAACACTACTAATTTTCACGCTAAACATTAGCTCAATCGGAACAGTGCATAGGAGCTATGCAACGGAATTGAGCTCAGAGCTTAGGCTCACAGCAACAAACTCTATTTCTGAGTTCGACCAAATGGCAGAGAGATTATGCCAAAAGACTCAGTGGGATTGGAGGCTAGTTGTTGCTATCGCATCGGCAGAGTCGACCTTTTCGACCACAGCAAAGTCTCACCGTGGTGCAACGGGACTGATGCAAATTATGCCACGTACAGCAAAGTACCTTGGCTTTCAGGATGCTAACCTAACTGACCCCGAGACTAGCATCTCTATCGCACTAACACTCCTCGATAAGATTAACTCATCCTTCCGCTTCCCCGATGGGATTAGCGAGAGGGAGCGACTAAGCGTCGTGCTAGCAGCATATAACGCTGGGATTGGCTATGTTATTAAGGCTAGAAAAGCGGCCTACGAAGCGGGAGCAGCATATAACCAATGGAGTTCACTAAAGAGCTATATCACACGCAATAACACCCACTCCGAAACCGTTGCTTATGTTGACAAAGTTCTAAGTAAATACAATAGATATAAAAATATTTAAAATTTTAGTTGTATCTTCACACACTAAAATGACTAATTTCTCACCGACACTAATACCGTGACTACAAGACTTGCAATACTCGGCTCGACTGGTTCGATAGGCACACAGACCCTAGAGGTTGTGCGCCACTACCCTACACTCTTTAGCGTGGAGGTGATCTCAGCTGCTGAGAATTGGGAGCTACTCGCCCAACAGGCTAGAGAGTTCTCGGCTCGATACGCTGTAATAGCCAATGAGATGCACTACGGTAAGCTACGCGAGGCTCTCTCGGGCTGCCAAACAAAGGTGCTCTGCGGAGTCGATGCAATTGAACAGGTAGTTACACTTCCCGAAGTTGACGTTGCGGTTATTGCAGTTGTTGGTTTCGCTGGTCTAGCGCCTACTATTGCCGCTATTAAGGCTCGTAAGCGTGTAGCACTTGCCAATAAGGAGAGTTTAGTTGTAGGAGGAGAGATAGTTATGCCTCTAGCCGCCGAACACGGTGTAGAGATAATGCCTATCGACTCCGAACACTCAGCAATATTTCAGTGTCTAATTGGCGAGGTTACCCCTCCAAAGAGGATACTACTAACTGCATCGGGAGGCTCACTTCGTGACACTCCACTATCAGATCTAAAGGACGTTACACCATCAAGGGTACTATGTCACCCAGTTTGGGAGATGGGGCAAAGGATTACTGTAGACTCGGCAACGATGCTCAACAAGGGCTTTGAGGTTATCGAGGCGGCACACCTATTTGGACTAGATGGCTCACAGATTCAAGTGGTAATACACCCTGAGAGCATTATCCACTCCGCGGTAGAGTTTGCCGATAATTCAATTAAGGCTCAACTAAGCTATCCAGATATGCGATTAGCAATTCAATATGCCCTGAGCTACCCTGAGCGTATGGCTGTGGGAGGACTTCAGAGTTTCGATCCATTCCTCACCGGCTCACTTACATTCAAGAAGCCAGATAGCGAACGCTACCCCTGCCTAGAGCTAGCATATAGTGCACTAAGGGCTGGAGGTATTATTCCAACAGTACTTAACGCCTCGGGCGAGGTTGCAGTAGAGGCTTTTTTGAGTGGTCGTATATCATTTACAGATATCACATCCGTTATCGAAAGAACACTAAGCGCCACTTCAAACTATACACTTACCCAAATCGACCAAGTATTCGAGAGCGATGCTGAGGCAAGACGCAGAGCTAACGAAATTATAGAGACACACTTATAACAGATAATTTATCCATATGCTAATTAAAATCATTCAATTTGTATTAAGCCTTTCGCTTATTGTTATTATTCACGAATTAGGTCACTTTCTATTCGCAAAGTTATTTAAGTGTAGAGTTGAGAAGTTCTATCTATTCTTTGACTGGAAGTTCTCACTTCTAAAGAAGAAGTACGGTGAGACTACATACGGTATCGGTTGGATTCCACTAGGGGGTTACGTTAAGATCTCTGGTATGGTCGATGAATCTATGGACACCGAACAACTCGCCTCAGAACCAAAACCGTGGGAGTACCGCTCCAAAAAGGCGTGGCAGAGGCTACTGATTATCGTTGGCGGTGTGCTTATGAACTTCGTTCTAGCTGCAGCAATATACATTGGCCTTGCGTGGGTATATGGCGACAGCTATATCAGCACTAAGGATGTCCATAGCGGATATGAGTATAGCCAAACTGCACAAGGTCTAGGCTTCCAGAATGGCGATAAGATAATATCGGTAGATGGTAAGACTATCGAGAATAGCAACCTACTATCACAAGCTATCCTACTGAGTGATAACCGTGTAGTACTAGTTGAGCGTGGAGGAGAGAGAGTTGAGGTAACTATTACTGATGCTCAAGTAGGCTCACTCCTTAAAGAGGCAAACTTCGTTATGCCACGTATGCCATTTGTAATCGCAGAGCTTGGAACAGCTACTAACAGCAATACACTGATGGTTGGCGACTCGCTACTTAGCGTTAATGGCGTGCCGATGAGCTATGCCGATGAGTTCCGCGCAGCATTTAGTGCAAATCCAGCCGATAGCGTAACCATTGGCCTTATGCGTGATGGCGTTGCTATGGAGGTAGGTGCACTTGTTGACCAAGATGGCAAGATTGGGGTAATGCAGGCAGCTATTAATATCTACCCTATCACAAAGCACTCATACTCATTTATCGAGGCAATACCACACGGTATCAATCGTGGTATCGACCAACTCACTGGCTACTTCGACCAACTTGGACTAATCTTCTCGCCTGAGACCGAGGCATACAAGGGCGTAGGTGGATTTATCACAATGGGTAAGATATTCCCTAATGAGTGGAACTGGTATGGATTCTGGAGCATTACTGCACTGCTATCTATTATGATTGGTGTACTTAATATTATGCCTATCCCTGCACTCGATGGTGGCCACCTAGTATTTATTATCTACGAGATGATAACTGGCCGTGCTCCATCGCAGAAGTTTATGGAGGCAGCACAGATGGTCGGCTTTGTACTTATCATCGGCCTTGTACTACTTGCTAATGGTAATGATATCGTAAAGCTCTTTAACTAGAGATATTATTAGATTATATATAGGGGATGCAACTTATTAGTTTGCATCCC